>JBKJTX010000189.1:0-2866 GCA_046590315.1 Ramlibacter sp.
GCAGCCGCCGGCGAGTACGTGATGGGCATTTCGTTCGAGTACCGCGGCTGCCATGTTGCAGGGCTTGGAGCCCGAGTGCGTGTACTGCGCGATGTTCTCGTGCAGACCATCCATGAACTTCCAGCCGCCGCCCCTGCCCTGGTCATCGCCGAACATCGTGAGCCAGCCGGTCACGTCGAAATAGCCGGTGCCGCTCGAGGCAGGATTGGGCATCACGATCTGGCCTTTATAGATGGGCTTGATGAGGTCTTTCCAGGTCTCGGGTTTGGGCAGATTTTTCTTGCCGGCTTCCACCGTGTTGAAGCAGATGGTGGCGCCCCACACGTCCATGCCGAACCAGGCAGGCACCTTTTTCTTGTCGCGGTACTGGCTCATGATGGCGTCGAGGTTGATCGGCGCGTAGGGGATCAACATGCCCTGCTTGTCGAGCAGCGCGAGGCTGGAAGCCGCCACGCCCATCACGGCGTCGGCCTGCGGATTGTTCTTTTCGGCCAGCAGCTTTGCGGTGATGACGCCGGTGGAGTCCCGCACCCACTTGATCTCGATGTCGGGGTTGGAGCGGTTGAACCCGTCGGCATACGCCTTGATCTGGTCGGTCTCCAGTGCGGTGTAGACCAGCAGTTGGGTCTTCTGGGCCAACGCGCTCGTCGCAGAGGCCGCGAGCCCCGCCAGCAGGAACGACTTCAGAACAAACGTGACACGCATGGCGGACTCCTCGGGTAACGTGAATGGGGCGCGATTCATTTGACGCCGCAGCGTGCGGGCTGTCAATTGTTTTTTGCAGATTGTTGACAATCCCGCTTGAAACTGCTTTGATGCGGTTATGAATGCCTTCCTGCATCCCACGATTGCGATGCTGCAAAACAGCTCGCTCACCACCGTGGTGCAGCAGGAGATCGAGCGCGCCATCCTGCAAGGCGAGCACGCCCCGGGCAGCAAATTGATCGAGGCGACGCTGGCGCTAAAGCTGGGCGTCTCGCGCGGGCCGGTGCGCGAGGCGTTTCGCATGCTCGAAGAAGCGGGGCTGGTGCGCAACGAAAAAAATCGTGGCGTTTTCGTACGCGACATTCCGATCGATGAAGCGGTGGAAATCTTTGACCTGCGGGCGGCGATGGACGAACTGGTGGGCCGCAAACTCGCCAAGGACATCACGCCAGCGCAGTTGAAGGAGATCAAAGGCCTGGTCGACGCGATGGAGAAGGCGGTGAAGGCGGACGACGCATACAACTACCACCTGCTCAATCTGAGGTTCCACGACCGCCTGGTCGAAATGGCGGGCAACAGCAAGCTCACGGCGATCTACCGCAAGCTGATCAAGGAGCTGTCTTTGTTCCGGCGCTTGAACCTGGCGGACGGCTGGCTGCTGCCGATTTCCGCGAGCGAGCATCGGCAGATCATCAAAGCCATCGCTTCGGGCGACCCCGAAGCCGCCGGCAAGGCGATGTTCGATCATGTGATGGACAGCAAGGAGCGCACCATCGAAAACGACCTGCGCCGCCAGTCGCGTGCGAACGATCGTTTGTCGAAATGAAGGGCTGCCGTGCTCAACGTCAATAGCCGCAGCTACCAGTTGCCCAAGCACCCGACAGTGGTGGTGTGCGTGGACGGCTGCGAGCCAGACTACCTGGCCCAGGCGGTGGCCGGGGGCCACATGCCGTGGCTGAAGCGCACGCTCGCCGACGGTGCGGGCCTGATCGCCGACTGCGTGGTGCCGAGCTTCACCAATCCCAACAATCTGTCCATCGTCACCGGCGCCCCGCCCAGCGTGCACGGCATCTGCGGCAACTACCTGTACGACCAGGCGAGCGGCACCGAGGTGATGATGAACGACCCCAAGTGGTTGCGCGCGCCCACGCTGCTGGCCGCGCTGGCCGACGCCGGAAAGTCCGTCGCCGTCATCACCGCCAAGGACAAACTGCGCCGCCTACTCGGTCACCAGATGAAGGGCATCTGCTTTTCGTCGGAGAAGGTGGACCAGCTGAGCGAAGAAGAAAACGGCGTCACCGGCGTGCTGGAGCTGGTCGGCAAGCCGGTGCCCAGCGTTTACAGCGCGGACCTGTCGGAGTTTGTCTTTGCCGCCGGCGTGAAGCTGATGACGCAACGGCACCCGGATGTGATGTACCTCTCCACCACCGACTACGTGCAGCACAAGCACGCACCCGGCGCACCCGGGGCCAACGCCTTCTACGCCATGATGGATGGCTACCTCGGCCAGCTCGACGCGATGGGCTGCGTGATCGCGCTGACGGCCGACCACGGCATGAACGCCAAGGTGGCCATGGACGGCACACCCGATGTGATTTACCTGCAGGACTGGTGCGACAAGGAGCTCGGGCCCGGCAAGGCGCGCGTCATTTTGCCGATCACCGATCCGTACGTGGTTCATCACGGCGCACTCGGTTCGTTCGCGACGATCTACTTGCCCCCGGACATCGACGCGCGCACCATCGCCACGCAGTTGCAGCAGCATCGCGGTATGGAAGCCGTCTTGACGCGCGAGGATGCCGCCCGCCGCTTCGAGCTACCGCCAGACCGCATCGGCGATGTTGTTTGCGTGTCTGAGCGCTTCACCGTCATCGGCACCTCGGCGAGCAGACACGACCTCACCGGGTTGGACGCGCCGCTGCGCTCGCACGGCGGCATCAGTGAGCAGCGCGTGCCGCTGATTCTCAATCGCAAGCTTCCGGGGCTGGATATGCACCGCAGGCTGCGCAACTTCGACGCGTTCGATCTCGCGCTGAACTATGCGCAATGACCAACCATGATTTCCGAATTCATCCGCGACCACGCGCTCGACGCGATGCGCTTCGCGGGGCAGCAGGTGGGCGCTGGAAGGGACCGCGCGATCGAGGTCTTCAACCCCTTC
>JBKJTX010000210.1:0-5641 GCA_046590315.1 Ramlibacter sp.
CGCTGGGCGCGTGCAGTCGCGTCGACCCGGCGCAAGTCCGCTCCTCGAAAGCCGGCATCCGTGCGGACAGCGCGGCCGAAAGCACCAAAAGCATGGGCGCAGCTGCGGCGGACACACTCGATGATTCCGCGATCACCGCAGGGGTCAATTCCAGCATCGCGGCCGACAAGGACCTGGGCGCGCTGGCGATCGACGTGGACACGCGGGAGGGCGTCGTGACGCTGAGCGGTCCCGCGCCCACGGTTGCTATGAAGGAGCGTGCGGGTGAACTTGCCCGCAGCGTGAGAGGCGTGAATTCCGTCAACAACCAGATGACGCTCAAGGCGAGTTGATCAGGCTCGTGCCACCTCCGGCGGCGGCGCGACCATCTGACACGAGGTCGGTTCGCCACCTTCGGTTGTCGTACCAATTTGGCTGCCGGGAGAATGGATCACGTCGTGCACGAAGCGCAGCTTGTTCAGCGCCCGGGAACTGAGCGCGAAGGGATACGCATCGTCCTGTCCGAGGCTGCGGTTCAGGCTGTTAAGGAGCAGCGTGAGCGGGATCCATTGGTCGACCAGCTGGTCGAAGTCCATGGTGTGATTCTCGAACGGATTGGTCACCTCCTCCGGTTCTTCCTGTTCGTTGCCGGGCACCACCAGGCGCGTGTTGTACGAAGAAGCCGTTTCCAGCAGGTCGACCATGTGCAGGTAGTGCGCCCAGGTCTCTGCCCAGTCCTCCCACGGATGCGAAGTGGCGTAGGCGCTGACGTGGCTGTCCTGCCACTCCGGGACTGCACCGCCGGCGGCATAGTAGGCGCTAAGTGCCTGCGCATAGTCGACAGTCTCGTCGCCGAACGCCTCGCGGAATGCACCCTGCCGGTCGGTGTTGCGCACAAGTGAGTCCCAATAGAAGTGTCCGGACTCGTGCCGCAGGTGGCCGAGCAAGGTGCGGTACGGTTCGTGCAGCGCGACACGCCTCCTCACACGTTCCTCATCGTCGGCTTCGGCAATGTTCAGAGTGACAAGGCCATTGCAGTGTCCGGTCAGCACCTGCTGGCCAGGCAGGTTCGCTAAAAATTGGAAGACAGGCCCGTCCCGAGCGCCGTTCAGCGGATTCACCGACACCAGACCGAGCTTGGCCAGCGTGTAGAAGAGACGCCGCTTGGCCACTTCAATGCGGTACCAGCGCTCGTGGTTGTCTGCAACGGACAGGTCCGGCAGCAGCCGCGTTTGGCGGCACGAAACGCACAAGGGATTGGGATCGGTAGACGGCACCGCGAAGTTGCACGCCTGGTGCTGGATGTGGTTGTTGCAAAGTCGGTACAGCGGCGTTTCGGTCTTGAGGCGCCGTCGCGTTCTGCGACGCCAGAGGCCTTCATTGTCCGGCGCGGCCTCGATAGCGCATAACGCCAACCGGTCGGCAAGAAAGGCGAGGTCACTGCCGCACTGAAGGCATCGCACATTCTCGAAGAACAGCGGGTGACCGCAGTTGTCGCAGCGAAAAGTCTTCATGGTCCTGCAGTCTTCTCAAAAAATAAAAAAGGCAGGCGCGGCCCCTGGCCTGGATTCGCCTGCCTCTTCCACGCCGGCTCCTGGCCGGCGGCCATGCGCTTTACGGACGCACGGTCAGGTTGTTACGCACTTCGCGCACGCCCTTGGTGTTGCGCGCGATGAACTCGGCCTGAGCCTTTTCTGCGTTGGACTTCGCGAAGCCCGACAGGGCCACGGTGCCGTTCAGGGTTTCCACCTTGATGGCGCCGGCGTCCACGGTCTTGTCCTCAACGAACTTGGCTTTCACCGCGGTGGTGATGGCCGCGTCGTCGACGTAAGCGCCGACAGTTTCCTGACCGCGAACGACCGCGCATCCGGTACCCACGAGGGTGGCGCCGGCGAGCAGGGCGATGGCAAGAGCTCTTGTGTATTTCATGACTTTCTCCTTCAGTTGACGGTGCCGAGAATTCCAGAAAGCTCCCCGGACGACGGCACCACGCCTCCGGCTTGCATGCGTTTATCTGTGCGTTTGGTGGTCTTTGTGGAAATCCGCGGCCGACAGGGCCGACGCAACCACGCTGGACAATTGTGAGGACTTGACGAGCGCGACCAGCAGCCCGGTGATAGAAACGAGGCGCCAAGGTCGAGCGATCATGATGACCGCCCCAGCAGCAACAGCGATTCCCAAAAACTGTACGGGCTTGCGCGCCGCATAAGCCGATAGCATCGGCGTGGCGAACTCCAGGCCGAGGTTAGCCGGATGGGTGCGCCACCAGCCAGACGCCGCACGCTTAGCGCTCGAAAGCCAGCCGCCTACGCCACCGCCCTCGTGCTGTTCCCCAGAGGGGGAGTCGCCTTGGCGCTCGTGCTTGTTTTCCTTGCGGTGGACGTGCTCGATGATCGCGAGGCGCGTGCGCGCCAATTTGTCGCCAGCAATGCTCATGCTTTGGCCCCGATGGTGCGCAGCGCCTGCGCATCGGCATCGAGCTGCGCCTTCAGTTCCGTGAACGCTTTGGAAGGCAGCCGTTGCCGTCCCACGCCCCAACCGATCGCTGCCACTGCCAGCGCGAGTCCGGGCACAACCACGAGCGCCCAGTGGAATTGCTCGTGCAGTGCGCCTAGCATCGCCGCAACGCCCGCCAGAATCAGGAACACGAGCAGGCCGATCACGGCCACGCCCCACGCTACAGCGCGTTTGGCGACCTCGATACCCACAGAAGATGCTTCTTCCTGCACCAGCGCCGCATAGCCGGCGACATGGTCCACGACCAGTTCCGGACGCGTGATCAGAACCGAGAAAATGGGGTGGACCATTGCCATAAAGTTGCCTCGTTTTGCCGATCAGTTGATCAGTAGTTGCGGCGATCGCTGTTGCGGCGCATCGCGAGCACCAAGGCTGCGACGGCAGCGCCTACGGCGGCCGCGATCAGCGCCGATTTCACCGGCTGGTCTGACACATAGCGGGTCGTCGCCTGAGCGTAATCGCCCACGCTGCTGCCCGCGCGGCTCGCCAGGTCCTTCGCGCTGTAGCGCAGGTCGCGCACTTTCTCGCCGGCTTTCTCGAACGCCTGGCTCGCCAATTCGCGCGTGTTGTCCAAGGCCTGGCTGGTGATGCCGCGGGCTTCGTCGGCGTATTCCGAAGCGCTTGTGCGGAGTGTTTTGGTGCTGGTCATGGTGTGTCCTCTCGTTGGTGGTGGTGGAAGTGGTGGGCCCGCCCGAGCCCTCGGAAACTAAAAGCCCTTGTCCGTTAGCCGCGGCGCCGTTCCAGTCCAATCACGAAGGCCACGACGGCCATGATCACGAACACAAAGAACAGGATCTTCGCGATGGAGACCGCACCAGCCGCAATGCCGCCGAATCCGAACAGCGCGGCTATGAGCGCGATGACCAGAAAAACGATGGCGTAGTGCAGCATTTGGATATCCTTCTCGGACGCGCCCGGTTTCGCGGATTTCGCGATGTCCCGGACGCCTGTGGCAAGGTTAGCCCGCGCACAGCCGCGCTCGTGATCAGCGGCAGGCGTGAGTGTTTGTCGGTAGGGGGGATCAGGGTCTGTAGGACCCGGCCGACGCCGGAAGGGGAAATTTCGGAAGCCGCGCGGTCAGTGGGGCAGGACGGCGGAAATTCGGGTCCCAGCCCCTGGCGTGGAGTTGACCGTGAGGCGGCCGCCGGCAGCCTCGACGCGGTGCTTCATACCGGCCAGGCCATGGGTGGACGGACGGATTTGGGCAGCGTCGAAGCCCTTGCCGTCGTCCTTGATGTCCACCTCCACTTGCCCGCCATAGTTGTGCACGCTGATTTCCACCTGCTTGGCCTCGGCGTACTTGCCCACGTTCGTGAGCGACTCTTGGACCAGCCGATAGACAGTGAGCTGGCGCGACTCATCCAGCTCGACGGGCTCCAGGCCGGTGGTGATCTCGATGCCGGAACGCTCGGAAAATTCACGCGCCAGGATCTCAAGCGAGGCTGTGAGGCCGAGGTTCGACAGCGAGGAAGGCCGCAGGTCTTCAATGATGCGCCGCTTGAGTGCGATGCCGCTGTTGAGGGCGTCTGTCAGGTGCTGCAGCCGCTGGGCCACCTCGGGCGTGGACTGCGTGCCCAGGCGCGACTTCAAGCGCGCGACGTCCAGCTTGGCGGCGGTAAGCAGCGCGCCGAGTTCGTCATGCAGTTCGCGCGCCAGGTGGCCGCGCTCTTCTTCGCGAACGTTCTGCAGGTGGGTCGCCAATTCGGCAAGCGACGCGGTGCGCTCACGTACCTGGCGCTCGAGCAAGTCGCGCTCCTGTTGCAGCACGTTTTGCTGCTGCTCGCCGGCGAGCTTGAGGGCCGTGGTCTGGCGCAGATAAAGATAGAAGGCCAAGAGGCCCGCCACCGTGACGGCGGCGATGCCCATTCGCGAGAGCAACAGCGACCTGCGCACCTGCACTTGGCTCACCTCCATCTTGGTTGCCGCGACATTGATCAACCGGGTGGCTTCTTCGCGGATGGCGTCCATGTGTTCCTTGCCGATGTCAGTCATCAGCACGAATTTCCAGGCATCCTCATTGCCTTGCTTGCGCATGCGCACCGACAGGTCCATCTCGGCCAGTTTGCGCTGTACGTTGCGGGCGAGTTGCGCCAGCATGGCGTACTCGTCAGCGTTGGGCGTATACGCCAGGCGCAGCGTCTCCAGTTGTTGGCCGATCTCGGACACCGCCGCGTTGTAGGGCTCCAGGTAGCGCGGGTCACCGGTCAGCAGGTAACCGCGCTGCCCCGTCTCGGCGTCCAGCACATGCTGCAAAACGCGGTTCAGGGAGCCGCGGGTGCGGGACGCTTCGGCAATATCGTCCAGCGCGGTCGTCGACTGATTGAAGCCGGTTTCGTTGATGCCGATGAGGATGCACGCAGCAAGCAACGCCAGCGCCAGGCTGATGGCCAACTTCGGCATGGAAAAGGAAGGCATGAAACTCACTCCACTTTGCTCTTGTTGTGCATAGAATCCCTGTTACACCTGAGACACGGACGGATTGCTCTGCAAAAAAACTGGGCACAATGCGCCTGGGGACCTATCAAAAGAGGACAAACATGATCAAAGTCGGCATTGTCGATGACCACGCCATTGTGCGGTCTGGATTAAAGCAGTTCTTTTCCGAACAGGTTGACCTGCGTGTGGTGGGCGAGGCCGCGAGCGGCCGTGAAGCCATCGACCTGGTGCGCACCACGGAGCTCGATGTGATGGTGATGGACCTCTCCATGCCCGGCCAAAGCGGCATCGATGCGCTCGGGATGATCCGAGCCAAAGCGCCCGATGTCGGCATCCTGATCCTGTCGGGCTACCCCGAGGAGCACTACGCCATGAACCTGATCCGGCAGGGCGCGAGCGGCTACCTCAACAAAGAGTGCGAACCGATGGAGATTGTCAACGCGATCCGCACGATCTCGCTGGGCCGGCGCTATATTTCGCCCGCCGTCGCCGAACTGTTGGCCCAGCAGCTCAATCGCAAAGAGGGTGGGGCGCCGCATGAGCAGCTTTCCGAACGCGAATTTCAGGTGTTCCTGAAGCTGGCCAAGGGGGAGACCGCCGGCGACATTGCCAAGGCGCTGTCCCTCAGCGTCAAGACGGTGAGTACCTATCGCACGCGCCTCATGGAGAAGATGAGCCTTGCCTCCAACAGCGACCTCACCTACTACGC
>JBKJTX010000298.1:0-2700 GCA_046590315.1 Ramlibacter sp.
GGTAAAGGGCATCCACATCAGCCGGCTGCCCTTTACCTGTTGGGTCTACTGGAGTCTGCCGCAGGGAATGCCGAGGCTGCCGAACGCGCCTTCACTCAAGTCCTTTATCTTGATCGCGATCACCTTGACGCTATCGAACAACGGGTGGGTCTCGCGGAGCGTCGTGGTGCCGGCGACCAGGCGCGTGACCTGCGCGCTCGGGCTGCCCGCCTTCGCCAGCGCCGCCGCGAGGCCACACCATGACCGGCTTGCCCGCCAGTTGCTGGCGCGTGATCGGCGTGCAGGGCGGTGACCAAAGCTGCGAACGCTTGCTCGAAGTCCTGCACTGCCGCAACTGCCCCATTTATGCCGCCGCCGCACGGCAACTGCTCGACCGCGAATCCCCCGAGGACGAAAGCACCGAGCGCCCTATCGAGCAGCGTCGCGCCGCCAGTAGTCATACCGCGCTGGTGTTCCGCCTCGGCCAACAGTGGTTGGGTCTGCCTCCGGCCTTGGTAGCCGAGGTCGCCGGTAACCCACCTGTTCGACGCCTCGCGCACCGCACCGACGGGCGCATCGAAGGCGTGGTGAACGTGCGTGGTGAGCTCCGTCTGTGCGTCTCGCTGATCGAACTTTTAGGGCTGGGCCGCCGCGACGCTGGGGGTGCAACAGCACGCCTAGTCATCGTTGAGCACGAAAGCGGCCCGCTAGCCTTCCGCTGTGATGAAGTGCGCGGCCTCCTGCCTTACTCGGATGACGCTACTGAGCCGCCGCCGGATACGCTTCGTACACCGCTTGATGACTGCGTGCGCGCCATGATGCCGAGCGCGTCCGGACACGTCGCGCTACTCGACGCGCATGCCGTGACCCGGCTGCTGCGATCGGCGCTGTTCGAATGACGGCGCTCTGGCCACTGATGCAGGAGGAGCTTGCTCGGCTACTGCCGCAGCTACGTCGCTTTGCCGACGCCATGGCACATGGCGAAGACGCCGCCGCCGCCGCGCAATGGCAGCGACGTCTCACCGCGTTTCAAGGCGCCACCCGCGTGCTGGGCGAGACCCTTCTGCCAAGCCTGGTTGAACGCATGCAGGTCCTCTGGCAATCACCCGGCAGACACGATGAGCGGCTGGTACAAGCTCGGCACCTGATCGACACGCTGGCGAAGATTGCCTCGCAGAACTTCGCCGACGCACTAGAAACACTGGCAGCCATGCCTGCCGCGACAACCCCGGCCGCAGCACCCACTACCGTTGCCCCCGCCTTGGATGCGCGATTGCGTGGCCTGTTTGCCACCGAAGTAGACGACAAATGCAATGCCATGGAACGCGTTTTGCTGCAGCTCGAGCAGGCGCCGGATCGACTCGAGCTGATCGCGCCGTTGATGCGTGCCGCGCACTCGATCAAGGGCGCAGCACGTGCCGTCCGCAACGAGGACGCTGTGCGTCTTGCACACGCCTTCGAAGACTGCATGAGCGCGGCGCAGAAGCGTACTATTTCCTTGGACGGCGATCGGCTGGACCTCGCTCTGCGTGCGGTAGACCGTCTGCGCCGGCTAGGTACCGATGACTCGCAGGGTGCGCGCGACGCCGCGGCCGACGTTGCCAAAGCCCTGCTGGCGACACAAGCAGCTGGTTTAGTAACACCGGCAGCACAAGCTGGCACTGCGCCGACACCCACCTATATCGACGTGGAAGAGACCGACCCCATCCTACGCGTGCGCGCTAGCCACGTTGGTCGCCTGATTGCGCTGGCCGGCACCGGCATGATCGAGAACCGTCGCCTGCGCCCGTTCGGCGAACGCCAGCAACGGCTGCGACGCGATCTCGCCGATGCCTCGCGCCTGCTCGACGAACTGCACCATGAGCTGGGCGCGCCTGGTCCGCAAACCCCGATCGGTAGCCCGCTGGCAGCTTTACGCCAACAGCTGTCGGCGTCACGGGGCACCATCAATCAGTGGCTGGACGAGTTCGGTGCCTACGAGCGCGAATCAGGCGATCTCACTGAGCGTCTCTATCACCACGCCTCGCAGACCCGGCTGCGGCCCTTCGCCGATATTGCCGATTCTTACCCGCGCATGGTGCGAGAACTATCGCGTCAGCTTGGCAAGCGCGTGCACGCCACACTTTCAGGTGAACAACTGGCCGTGGACCGCGATGTACTAGAAAGACTCGATGCGCCGCTCACCCATCTGCTGCGCAATGCCGTCGATCACGGTATCGAAGATCCGGCCCGACGCCTTGCCGCCGGCAAACCCGAAGAGGGCCATCTAAAAATAGTGGCCAGCTACCGCGCCGGCATGCTTTCGATTGAAGTGGTCGATGACGGTGCGGGTATCGACTTCGATCGCGTGCGCGCCCGGTTGCGCGAAGACCGCGGACTCTCGGAAGCCGAGGTGGCCGCAATGGATGAGGACGCTTTAACCGAAACACTTTTCTCGGCCGGCTTCACCACGCGTGAGCAGGTCAGCGAAATCAGCGGGCGCGGCGTTGGACTGGACGTCGTGCGTCAGATGCTCAAGCAGCTCGAGGGTAGCGTGCACCTCCACTCCACCACTGGCGTGGGCACTCGGTTTAGCCTGTTGGTACCGATTTCGCGCGCGGTGACACGCGCCGTTGCGGTAGGCGTAGCTGGCGAAACCTATGCTTTCCCGCTGCTGCGAATCGAGCGCTTGGTGCGCGCTAGCGCCGACCAGATCCACCGTCGGGAGGGCATGCAATATCT
>JBKJTX010000307.1:0-5615 GCA_046590315.1 Ramlibacter sp.
GGCGCTCTACCAACTGAGCTATCGAGGAATAAGCCCTAAATTATAGCGTCGTTTTGTGGGCCACCTAGTCGAAGACCGGCGTCTCCACGCCCAGCACCTTGTGCAGTTTGGGGCTGGTAGTCGTGTATTGGAGGTGGATCTTCTTGTCGGGGAAGATGAAGGGCGCAGCACCGAACGCGGCCAAAGCGCATTCATGAAAGCCCGACAAGATCAGCTTTTTCTTGCCCGGATACGTGTTGATGTCGCCCACTGCGAAGATGCCGGGCGTGTTGGTCGAGAACTTCTCGGTGTCGACCTTGAGTTGTTTGCGCTCGATGTCCAAGCCCCAGTCGGCGATGGGCCCGAGCTTGGGCGAGAGGCCAAAGAACACCAACAGCACGTCCAGAGCCACCACGCGCGTCACAGCGTCGGAGCCGGTGACCTTGACGCCAGTAAGGCGGCCGTTCTTCTCTTCGTAGCCCGTCACCTGGCCGATGACAAACTGCATCTGGTGCGCATCGCACAGCTCGTGCATCTTCGCAACCGTTGCCGGTGCGGCTTTGAAACCGTCACGACGGTGAATGAGGACCACGCTTTCAGCCTTGTGTTGGCCTTGCACGAAATTGAGCGACCAGTCCAGCGCTGAATCACCGCCACCGACGACGACCAGATTCTTGCCGGCGATATCCGCGGGACTCTTCACGCGGTAGTGAAGCTGCGTACCGTCAAACTTCTCCAGCCCGTCGACCTTCAACGGACGCGGCTGGAAGGCGCCCACGCCGGCGGCGATGAAGATGGTCTTGGTCAGGAAGCGCGTGCCCTTTGAAGTTTCGACATAAAAGCGGCCGTCGTCCTGCTTTTGCACTGTCGTCACTTCCTGGCTGAAGTGAAAGGTCGCGCCGAAGGGCTCGATCTGCTTCAAGAGGTTGTCGGTGAGTTCCTGGCCGGTGCAGACGGGCACGGCCGGAATGTCGTAAATCGGCTTGTCGGGATACAGCTCCACACACTGGCCGCCCGGATAGGCCAGCGAGTCGATCACGTGCGACTTGATTTCCAGCAACCCGAGCTCGAAAACCTGAAAGAGCCCCACCGGACCGGCCCCGACGATGACCGCGTCGGTCTCGATCGGCCCATCGTGGGCGGTTGCTGTCTTGATCACTTCCGGGTTGAGTCGGGGTTCCATCGTGCCTTCAGCGGATCAGCTCCGCGAGCTTGCCTGTCTTGTCCTTCCATGCATCCGCGTCTTCCGGCGCGGGCTTGCGTTTGGTGATGCTCTTCCAGCCGGCTTGCTGCGAGAGTTCGACGTTCAGTTTGATGAACGAGAGCTGGTCGGCAGGGACGTCTTCTTCGGCATAGATTGCGTTCACGGGGCACTCCGGAATGCACACCGCGCAGTCGATGCACTCGTCCGGGTCGATCACCAGCATGTTGGGCCCCTCGCGGAAGCAATCGACAGGGCACACATCCACACAGTCGGTGTACTTGCAACGGATACAGGATTCGGTGACGACGTGGGTCATGTTGTGGTGCTACGAATGGGGCAAACCCCGATTTTATTGTTTTCGCCCAAAGGGGCCTTCTTACCTAACCAGTACGGCGCCTGAGGTCTTGTGGCTGGCGGTATCCACCAGCACCAGGGAGCCGAGGATGCGGGACCGCTCGAACGGCAGCGTGGCGACGGCTTCTTGCAGCGTCAGGTCGACGTGGCCGATCGAATTTGGCTCCAGGTGGTCGGCTGCAGCTTCTGCCAGCGTGTTGATGTCCAGCTTGTGCACGATGCGCTTGACGCGGGCCTTGATCCAGCGGTGGCCATGCAGCGCCCAGTACACGCGGCCGGCAACCAGAGGCTCGTCGTCCATCCAGGCGATGGTGGCTGAGATGTCGCGGGAAGGCATGGGCGCATTGGGCGCGAACAGCCAGTCGCCTCGTGAAATGTCCAGTTCGCGGTCCAACACGATACCCGCGCTATGCCCGGCCGTCACTGCCTTGGGCTGGCGCACATGGTTCAAGACTTGCGCAACCGTCGCCGTTTGTCCGCTCGGCAGCACCTTGACCTGCTGCCCCGGCTCGATCGAGCCATTGGCGACGCGGCCCCAGAACACGCGTCGGCCCTGGCTGGTATCGGAGGATGAAGAGAACTTCTCCACCCACTGGACCGGGAAAGCAAAGGCTTCGCTAGTCTCGGCCGCTGTGACGTCCAGCAGCTCGAGCACCTTCAGCAGCGAAAGGCCCTGGTAGCCGCACCAGCCCGGCTGGGCATCGACGACGTTGTGGCCCTTCAGCGCGGAAATAGGCACCACGGCGCGCACCGGAATGCCCGCAGCTTGCGCGAATGCCGTGAGTGCGCCGCTGATGTTGCTGAACGCGACGGTGGGGTCTTCCACAGCGTCCAGCTTGTTGACAGCGAACACGATGGAAGGCACGCGCAGCAAGTTCGCCAGCAACGAATGGCGACGCGTTTGCGGCAGCAATTCCAGCTTCGGGTTTTGCCACTGCAGCTTGGTGGCATCGACCAGCACAACGGCGGCGTCTGCGCTGGATGCGGCCGTGACCATGTTGCGCGTGTACTGCTCATGGCCGGGTGCATCGCCGATGATGAACTTGCGGGTCGCGGTTGCGAAGTAGCGGTACGCCACGTCGATGGTGATTCCCTGCTCGCGCTCGGCCGAAAGACCGTCGGTGAGGAGCGCAAGATCGGTTTCGCCGGAGCGTTGCACGCCGGCAAGCTGGTCTTGCAGCACAGCTTTGCTGTCCACCAGCAAGCGGCCGATCAAGGTGCTTTTGCCGTCATCGACGCTGCCGCAGGTAATGAAGCGCAGCGCGGCGAGGTGGTCGCCGTGCGAGGCTTCCTCGCCCTGAAGCAGAGCAGGATCCGAGGGCTTGACAATGTCCAGTGTGCTCATCAGAAATACCCGTCCTTCTTGCGCTTCTCCATGGAGGCCTCGGAGGTCTTGTCGTCCATGCGCGTGGCGCCGCGCTCGCTGACTTCCACAGTGGGTGTCTCCACCACCACATCAGCGGCATTTGTGGCGGGGCTTTCAACCGGGCAGGTGCAGGTGATGTCGCCCACGGTACGAAAGCGCACCGTGCGGGTCTCGACTTTTTCCCCATCGCGCGGTGGCGTGAGGTCGGTCACTGGCACCAGCAGGCCCTTGCGTTCCACCACCTGGCGCTGGTGCGCGTAGTAGATCGAAGGCAGGGCAATGTTCTCGCGTGCGATGTACTGCCAGACGTCGAGTTCGGTCCAGTTGGAGATGGGGAACACCCGGAAGTGCTCGCCGGGGGCGAGCCGGGTGTTGAACAGCGTCCACAGTTCCGGGCGCTGCGCCTTGGGCTGCCACTGGCCGAAACAGTCGCGGTGCGAAAAAATGCGCTCCTTGGCGCGGGCCTTCTCTTCGTCGCGGCGTGCGCCGCCGATCAGCGCGTCGAAGCGGAACTCCTCGATGGCCTCCAGCAGCGTCACCGACTGGTGCACGTTGCGTGACTCGCCCGGATGCGCGAGGCGCACGGTGCCACGCTTCATCGAATCCTCGACATTGCGCACGACGAGTTCGGCGCCCAGTTCTTTGGCGCGGAAATCGCGGAAGGCGGTCACTTCGGGGAAGTTGTGCCCCGTGTCGATCATCAGGAGCGGGTAGGGGATGCGCGCGACCCCGAAGGCCTTCTCGGCGCACTTCAGCAGGACCAACGAGTCCTTGCCGCCAGAGAACAACAGCGTAGGCCGTTCAAAGGACGCGGCGACCTCGCGCAGGATGAAGATGGTTTCTTCTTCGAGCGCGTCGAGGTGCCGGTCGCTCAATTGACCGAGCAGTTGCGGTTCGGTGCGGGCATTCATAAGGCTGAGACCTTTTCCGTGGTGCTGTCGTCCTTGACGTGCAGACCGCACTCCTTCGCGGCCTCGTCTTCCCACCACCAGCGGCCGGCGCGGAAGTCTTCGCCCAGGCTGATGGCGCGCGTGCAGGGTTGGCAGCCGATGCTGGGATAGAACTCGTCGTGCAGCGGGTTGTAGTCGACGGCGTTCAACAAGATGTAGTGCCAGACGTCGCCCCAGGTCCAGTTGGCCACGGGGTTGAACTTGACGCGACCGGTGGTCGAGAAATCGGTGTCGTCTTGCAACGGCACCTCGGCGCGCGTTTGCGATTGCTCGCGGCGCAGGCCGGTGATCCAGGCTCGCTTGCCGGCCAATGCGCGCTCAAGCGGTTCAACCTTGCGGATGTGGCAGCAAGCTTTGCGCAGCTCGAAGCTCTTGTACATTGCGTCCTTCCCCTCCCGGCCCACGAATTGAATGACCGATTCATTGACTGGCCGGTACACGTTGACCGGAGTGCGTGAAGCAGCCCTCGTGCGCTCGAGCAAGTCCAGCGTCTGCGGATGCAGCATGCCGGTCTCCAGCACGAACACCGGGATGTCAAGCGCCAGGCTGTTAATCAAGTGCGTGATCACCACGTCCTCGGCGCCCAGGCTCGATGCCTGAGTGACAGGGCCAAACTCAGACGCAGCGCGAATCAGCAGCGCCTGGGTCTCGGCCAGCTTGGCCTCAAAGTCCTTCGAGGCTCGGGCGTGCAGGTCGATGGCGCTCATCATGCGGCTCGCTTGAAGAAGGGGTCTAGGGCGACCGCGTCGCCTTGGTAGAAAGACGGGTAGCGTTCGAACAGGCGTTTCGCGACCGCGATGTCCTGGTCGGCGCGCAGCACGGCGCTGGAAAATCCTGTGCGCTGCATTTGAACCAGTTGATCGACAAGCACTTCGCCGGTGGCGCGGATATCGCCCGAAAATCCGAGGCGACGGCACAGCAGGAAAGCCTGGCTGAAAGCGCGGCCGTCGGTGAATTTCGGAAAGTGCAGATCGACGCGCTCCACGCCTTCCAGCGAGAGTTCGCGCGGGTCCACGTCGTTGCCCAGTTGCAGCACTTTGGCATCGTCGACAGCCTGGTCCGAAAGCAACAGAAGTTTCAAGGTCATGTTGCTCATTCAGGCCACCTGCTTTTCGGCAAAGCGCGCGCCGTTCGCGGCGGCCTTGAAGGGTTCGATACCCACGCGGCGCAGCGTGGCCACGAAAGTCTCGGCCTTGCCACCGGCGCTTTGACGTTGCCTGCGGTAGGTGTCCAGCACAGCTTCGATCACTTCCGGCACTTCGGCGGCCGAGAACGACGGGCCGACCACCTTGCCAGCCACGGGCGCGCCCGACAGCATCGAGCCGTCGGAGCCACCGAGGGTGACCTGGTACCACTCCTTGCCGTCCTTGTCGACGCCCAGAATGCCGATGTGGCCGCTGTGGTGGTGGCCGCAGGAGTTGATGCAGCCGGAGATATGCAGATCGATCTCACCGATGTCGTGCAGCTCGTCGAGGTCCTGGTAGCGCTGAGTGATCGCCTCTGCAATCGGCAGCGATCGGGCGTTTGCCAGCGAGCAGAAGTCGCCACCGGGGCAAGCGATCATGTCGGTGAGCAGACGTATGTTCGCTTTCGCGAGCCCGGCTTTGCGCGCCGCGTGCCAGAGCTCGGGCAGGTCGTCCTGGTGAACCCACGGCAGGAGCAGGTTCTGGTCGTGTGTGACGCGCGCTTCACCGGCGGAGTAGCGCTCGGCCAGGTCGGCGGCGATGTCCAGCTGAGCGCCGGTGGCGTCGCCTGGGGGTTG
>JBKJTX010000420.1:0-4920 GCA_046590315.1 Ramlibacter sp.
CTGGTCTACGCCATCGGCGCTTACGACCTGCTCAAGGGCTTCGTCACGGCGGGCAAGCTCTATGGGCGGCCGGAAGAGGCCTATCTGCTCGCCGCCATCGTTTACTTCGTCGTCTGCTTCGGCCTGTCGTTCCTCGTCAAGCGCCTGCAGACCCGAATCGCCATCATTCGCTAGCCGGAGTCACAACATGATCGAAATGAAGAGTGTTTCCAAGTGGTACGGGCCGGTGCAGGTCCTCACCGACTGCTCCGTCAAGATCAACAAGGGGGACGTGGTGGTGGTGTGCGGACCATCCGGCTCGGGCAAGTCCACGCTGATCAAGACGGTGAATGCGCTCGAACCCTTCCAGAAGGGCGAAATCTTCGTGGACGGCGTGGCGGTGCACGATCCCAAGACCGAGCTGCCCAAGTTGCGCAGCCGCGTGGGCATGGTGTTCCAACACTTCGAACTATTCCCGCACCTGTCGGTCACGGAGAACCTCACGATCGCGCAGATCAAGGTGCTTAATCGCACGCCCGACGAAGCCAAGGCGCGCGGCCTGAAAATGCTGGACCGCGTCGGCCTCATGGCGCATAAAGACAAGTTTCCCGGTCAGCTCTCCGGCGGACAGCAGCAGCGGGTCGCGATCGCGCGCGCCTTGTCGATGGACCCGATCGTGATGTTGTTCGACGAGCCCACGTCTGCCCTCGACCCCGAAATGGTCGGCGAGGTGCTGGACGTGATGGTCACTCTGGCGAAGGAAGGTATGACCATGATGGTGGTAACGCACGAGATGGGTTTTGCTCGGAAGGTGGCGAACCGCGTGATCTTCATCGATGTCGGCGGCAAGATCCTGGAAGACTGCTCGAAGGACGAGTTCTTCAACCACCCGGAAAATCGCCAAGCGCGGACCAAGGATTTCCTGAACAAGATCTTGCAGCACTGAAAAAACGCTGCGCCAGGAACGTCATCCCGGACTTGATCCGGGATCCAGGAAGTAAGCGTGCTCGGGTCTCAAGGCGCGGAGTTGGTTGGCGGCGGCCGGACGACAAGTTACCACCAGGCCAGCTTTCTGGATCCCGGATCAAGTCCGGGATGACGGCCGGGGGATAACAGCGCGGCATTGGGGACAATAGGCTTCCATGACCCAACAAATCACAATCACCCGTCCCGACGACTGGCACCTGCATGTGCGCGACGGGGAAGCGCTGAAGGTGGTAGTCCCGCACACAGCGGCGCAGTTCGGCCGCGCAATCATCATGCCGAACCTCAAGCCGCCGGTGACAACGGCAGCGCAGGCTCTGGCCTACCGCGAACGCATCTTGGCGGCGGTGCCGCCAGGCAAGAGCTTCCAGCCGCTCATGACGCTGTACCTCACCGACAACCTGCCGCCTGACGAGATCAAGCGAGCAAAGGACGCCGACGTGGTGGCGTTGAAGCTGTATCCGGCGGGCGCCACCACTAACAGCGACGCAGGTGTCACGGACATCCGAAAAACGTACAAGACGCTGGAGGCGATGCAACGTGAAGGCCTCGTACTGCTGGTCCACGGCGAAGTGACGTCGCCCGACGTTGACCTGTTTGACCGCGAGGCGGTCTTCATCGACCAGCAGTTGATTCCGCTTCGCCGCGACATGCCGGAACTCAAGATCGTGATGGAGCACATCACCACGCGTGAGGCCGCGAATTACATTCACGAGTCTGACCCGTTCACCGCAGCCACCATCACCGCTCATCACCTGCTGTACAACCGCAACGCGATCTTCACGGGCGGCATTCGACCCCATTACTACTGTCTGCCCGTGCTCAAGCGCGAAGTGCACCGGGTGGCGCTGGTGGAAGCCGCGACTTGCGGCAGCTCCAAGTTCTTCCTGGGCACCGACAGCGCGCCGCACGCGGCCCACCTGAAGGAGCACGCGACCGGCTGTGCCGGCTGCTACACGGCACATGCTGCCATGGAGCTGTATGCCGAGGCCTTCGACAACGCCGGTGCCATCGACAGGCTGGAAGCTTTCGCGAGCTGGCATGGGCCGGCGTTCTACGGCCTGCCGCGCAACAGCGGCACCATCACACTGCGTCGCGAGAACTGGACGCTTCCGGAAAGCTATGCCTTTGGGGAGGCGCAATTGAAGCCGCTGCGCGCGGGCGAAGCACTGGCATGGCGGATGGTTTAGTCAACGTCGATTGGCGCGCACCCTGGTTTGAGCCTTGGCGCCAATGCGGCGAACGTGTCGCGCGTCGACATGCTGAGGGGCTCGCAGTTCGTGACGCCTTGAACGAGGAGGGCGCGCTGGTGCGCTTTTCCGCGCCCGGCGAGCTGGAGCCCGGCGATGCCTATGAGCGGCACATCCACAGCACCGGCAGTTGCCCGACCCGCGACAACCTGCACGACTTCTTCAACGGCCTCTGCTGGATCGGGTTTCCGCAATCCAAGAAGCGGCTCAACGAATTGCAGGCGACCGAGATCGACCGCGTGGGGGTGGGTGCAGTGCGGGGCCCGGTCCGTGACGCGATCACGGTCTTCGACGAGAACGGTGCGTTGCTCCACGCACCGACAGCGCTCTGGGACGCCTTGCTTGCCAGGGACTGGCGGGTGCTGTTCATCGATCTGCGACCGATGTGGGCGCAAGCGCGCCTGTGGGTTTTCGGGCACGCGCTACTGGAGAAGCTGGTCTACCCGCGCAAAACCATCACAGCCCACGTGTGGCGCGCGGAATGTCCTGATGGTCCGATGCCGGAGGTGGACGAATGGCTTGCCGCGCAGCTGACGGCCGACACCCTAAGCTCCAAGCCTTTCACCCCGCTGCCCGTGTTGGGCCTGCCGGGCTGGTGGCCTCCTAACAAGAACTTTTCCTTCTATGATGACTCCTTGGTATATCGCCCTGCCGGGCGGCAGAACGAAACATAACAAGCCCTGGCACGCCTTGCGCCCTTGATTTGGGGATCAGTAGCCTCATCTTCGGCGCGAGGTGAACTTCTCTCACTTCCTGGAGAACCGGATTCATGAAACGCATTTTTCTGTTCGTGTTGACCAATCTGGCGATCGTCGTCGTGCTCGGCATCGTTGCCAGCTTGCTCGGCGTCAATCGCTTCCTCACCGCCAATGGGCTGAACCTGGGCGCACTGCTGGGTTTTGCCTTGATCATGGGCTTCGGCGGCGCGTTCATCTCGCTGTTGCTGTCCAAGATGATCGCCAAGTGGAGCTCGGGCGTGAAGGTGATCGACGGGAGTGGCAGCGCTGATGAAGCCTGGATTGTCGAGACCGTCCGCAAATTCGCCGACAAGGCCAAGATCGGGATGCCCGAAGTCGGCGTCTTCGAAGGCGAGCCCAACGCCTTCGCCACGGGGGCCTTCAAGAACAATGCGCTGGTCGCCGTTTCCACGGGCTTGCTGCAAGGCATGACCCGGGAGGAGGTCGAGGCCGTGATCGGCCACGAGGTCGCGCACATCGCGAACGGCGACATGGTGACGATGACGTTGATCCAGGGCGTGATGAACACCTTCGTCGTGTTCCTGTCGCGCGTGGTCGGCTACCTGGTCGACGGCTTCCTCAGCAAGGGCGAGAACCGTTCCGGGCCGGGCATCGGCTACTACATCACCACGATCGTGCTGGACATCCTGCTGGGTTTCCTGGCGGCCATCATCGTCGCTTGGTTCTCGCGCAAGCGCGAGTTCCGCGCCGACGCCGGCTCGGCCCATCTGCTCGGCCGCAAGCAGCCGATGATCAACGCGCTGGCGCGCCTGGGCGGGATGGTGCCGGGTGAACTGCCCAAGGGGTTGCAATCGCTGGGCATCACCTCGGGCGTGGGCAAGCTGTTCTCTACGCATCCGCCAATCGAAGAACGGATCGCAGCGCTGCAGGCGGCGCAGGCTTGACGGGTAGGGCCTGGCAACAGGCCCTCGTCAAACGCGGGTCGACATCTGCTCCGCCACCGCCTCGCCCACGCGAATCCCGTCCACGCCCGCCGAAAGAATTCCCCCGGCGTAGCTGGCGCCTTCGCCGGCTGGATACAGCCCCCGTACGTTGAGGCTCTGGTAGTCCTCACCGCGGGTGATCTTCAGGGGCGACGAGGTCCGGGTTTCAACGCCTGTCAGCACCGCGTCGGGCATGTCGAATCCCTTGATCTTCCGGCCAAAGGCGGGCAGGGCTTCGCGCAGCGCGGCGATGGCGAAGTCGGGCAATGCCGTGTGCAGATTGCCGAGCGTCACACCCGGCTTGTATGAAGGCTCAACGCCGCCCAATTGCGTCGATGGTTGGCCCGCGATGAAATCACCGACCAATTGGCCCGGCGCCTCATACGCGCCCCCGCCCAACACAAAGGCACGCGACTCGAGCTCGCGCTGCAAAGCGATGCCTGCCAGCGGGCCGCCCGGGTAGTCGGCGGGCGTGATGCCGACGACGATGCCCGCGTTGGCGTTGCGCTCATTGCGCGAGTACTGGCTCATACCGTTGGTGACGACCCGTTGCGGTTCTGAAGTTGCGGCCACCACCGTGCCGCCCGGGCACATGCAGAAGCTGTAGACCGAGCGGCCGTTGTTTGCGTGGTGCACCAGTCGGTAGTCGGCCGCACCCAGCAGCGGATGGCCGGCATGCCGGCCCCATCGCGCGCGATCGATCACGCCTTGCGGATGCTCGATGCGCAAGCCGATCGAGAACGGCTTGGCTTCCATGTAGACGCCGCGTTGATGGAGCATCTCGAAGGTATCGCGTGCGCTGTGGCCGAGTGCCAGCACCGCATGGTCGGCGCGCAGTTCGCTGGTGGAACCGGTGGCTTGGTCCAGCACTGTCAGGCCGCGCAGTCGTTTGCCGTTGGGCCCGTCTTCGATCAACACGTCGGTCACTCGCTGCTCGAACCGAATTTCGCCGCCCATCGCGATGATCTGCTCGCGCATGTTTTCCACCACCTTCACCAGCTTGAAGGTGCCGATGTGCGGGTGCGC
>JBKJTX010000460.1:0-2569 GCA_046590315.1 Ramlibacter sp.
CGGTGCGTACCTGTGGATGATCGGCTGAAGGCAGGCTCTTGCGCACAACGAAGCTGGGCTTGTCATCCGCGATGTCCAGCCAGACGAGCCGATGGTGGTCGTTGTCGGCCACCATGAGGCTGTCGCCGGTCACACGCAGCCGATTGGGAAAGAACAGCTCGCCCTTGGCGGACTCGGACATCAGCCGGCCTTCCAGCGTAAAGGCGCGCACCACGTGGCCGTTGGCATCGGCAATGAACATCCGCCCACGCGGCGCATCGACGGCGATGTGCACGGCGCGCGAGCGCTCGTTGGCCTTCAGATGCGGGCCGGCAGCGGCCTGCACGCAAGCTTCAAGACGCCCGCCGGACGCCGCCAAATCACAGCGCACTACACGCGGCGCTGTGTCCTCGAAGAACCACGCCTGCACCTTGCCATGTGCGTCGACCGTCCAATCCATGTCGTTCGGCTCTTCGGTCAGCGACAGGTCCGGCAAGGGCTGGCGCGCCCACCGCTTGCCGGCAGCGTCGATCAGATGCAAGTGATTCGAATGGAAAAGCGCGACGTGCTCCTGACCGCCGGCGGTGAAGCTACGCATCGGCCCGAAGCGGTCGGTGCCGTCGTCCAGGCGCATGCCCCACACCAACATGCCCACACAGGCCATCACCATCGAGAGGATGATGGTAGCAATCTTCGATTCTCTTTTTGTCATCGGCCCTCCTGCCCCAAGGCCGCGTTATAACCCGAGGCACTGTCCGATCGCGCTCAGGGGCTGGCCCGAATGAGACGGATAGCGTCCGGCAAGGAACGCGCTGTCGGGATGAAGTAGTCGATAGTGGCACCTAGCAGCACGGCGCTCAACAGCGCGCCCAGAAGCGGCTTCCAAGTGAGGCGCACCACAGCGGACAGCCAGCCTTCGCGCGCTACGCGCGTCGCCGTTCGCGCCGAGACGTAGCCGAACGCCAACTCGACAGCCACGGAGGACAAGGCCTCCCAGCCGAAATAAAGCATCAAAAGTGACCCGGCGCCGAGCACCACGGCGACGCCGATCAGAAACACGGCGACCACCGGAGCGGCAACCACCGCGCCCTCGTCAGAAGCTGCCGCCACTTCCAGCGCGCCCTCCGTGATCTTGCCGAGCATCTCTCCGCCTTCGGGGACAGAAAAGTCACCGGAAGCACCACCACCAAAGTCACCGCCGCCACCGGATCGAATCAAAGGCCCGGCCGCATCGCCGAAGCTCAACCCATCGCCCACCAGCCGTGGAAGCGCAGCGCGTGGCGCTCCCGCAAACCGCGCACGATCCCACGTTCCAACAAGCGGACCGATCGCCAGTTCGACAAATTTTTTGTCACACGGCGATCGCAGGCACCCGCGGCGCTAACGCGCACATCAGCTCATACCCCACGGTGCCGCCAGCGCGCGCCACCTCGTCGATGGAAAGCACCGCGCCATTGCCGGCCTGACCCCACATCGTGACTTCGCTGCCGAAGCCGGCGTCCGGCACAGGCGTGAGGTCCACCGTGATCATGTCCATGCTGACACGCCCCACAATCCGCGTGCGCACGCCCTGCACCAGCACCGGCGCCCCGGTGTTGCAGTGGCGCGGATAGCCATCGGCGTAGCCGCACGCGACGACGCCGATGCGAAGCAGCGCATCGGCGATGAAGTTTGAACCGTAGCCCACGGTGTCGCCGGGCGCGAGCTGCTGCACGCCGATGATCCGCGTGGAGAGAGTCATCGCCGGCCGCAATCCCCAGTGCAAAGCGTCGTGCGCGGGAAAGTCCGGCGCGCTACCGTAGACGGCGATTCCAGGCCGGATCCAGTCAGCGCGCACCGCGGCGTCAGCGCCGAAACGCAGCGCGGCGGCGCTGTTGGCCAACGTGCGCTCACCGGGCAGGTCGCGCGTGATTTCATCGAACGTCCGCATTTGCGTCGCAATGCCCTTGACACCGTCGGCGTCGCTGAAGTGCGTCATCAACGATATTTCGTCGACTTGCGGCAAGGCATCCAATCGGGTCCAGGCCGCCCGCAAGCGCTGCAGCGCGAAGCCCAGGCGGTTCATGCCCGAATTCATCTTGAGAAAGACGCGGTGTGGCTGGTGCGTTTTGTGCATGGCGAGCATGTCGATCTGTTCGTCGCAATGCACGGTGTGCCACAGGTTCAGGCGCGAACACAGTTCCAGGTCGCGCGGGTCGAACACACCTTCCAGTAGCAAGATGGGCCCGCGCCAGCCAAGGGCGCGCACGCGTTCGGCCTCTTGCAGATCGAGCAGCCCGAAGCCGTCGACCCCGCGCAATCCCTCGTACACGCGTTCGATGCCGTGGCCGTATGCATTGGCTTTGACGATGCCCCACACCTTCGCGTCGGGCGCGGCAGCGCGCATGCGCGCCAGGTTGTGGCGCAACGCTTCGGTGTGGATCGTGGCCTGGATGGGACGGGGCATGGCTGGAACGCAAGGGCTGTTCGAGGGGATTTTGTCATCACCCCCCGTGATATAACCGCTTGTCGTCCGGAGACAGCACTAAAAATTACTGTGCATCAGGCCACCTGATGCGCCACAGACCCTGCAATGAAGCGTGGTTTCTAC
>JBKJTX010000120.1:0-4926 GCA_046590315.1 Ramlibacter sp.
CGATCTCAGGCTATTTGTCGATTCCATCAAAAACTACCTGCGGGTGACCACGCGGCAAGAGCCTCAAATCACCTCAGCATTTTTAGGGACCGGCGATGTGCAAGGCTTTGAGTTCAACGGCATCGTGACCTTTTCAGGCGCGTACAACGGCCAGGTGATCGTGTCCATGCCCGCCCGGCTGCTGCGCGAATTGCTGTTGCTGCAACATGAAACCGACTTGAGCGACGGTAATTTACTGGACGCAGTTGGCGAAATTGCCAACACGCTGGCAGGTAATGCTCGTAAAACGCTAGGGGCAGGACTGGAAATTTCAGTGCCTATCAAAATGCAGGGCGCTCCAAGCATAAATTCCAGAGTGCGCAAACACCCTTTTATCATCACACTGCGATGGAGTCATCATGAGGCGATGGTGTGCGTCGATATGGAGCGCAAGCACTGAGACGCTGGCTTTTTGTGTGGAGGCGGCTTTGCTTCTCGATTCCCACCTTTGCTAGAACGACGAATTTTTTTAGAGCTTTGAGCCGTTTATATTTTCAAGTAATTTAGGCCTGCAAGCCAATAAAATTGGACTCAAGCAGCTATTTAAATAATAGCATTAAAGTTTTAAATAGCAGTTGCAGATCCGGCCACCTTCCTCAACTCAAACTTCTGAATCTTCCCCGTCGATGTCTTGGGCAACTCTCCAAACACAACTGTGCGCGGCACCTTAAAAGCTGCCAGGTGTTTTTTACAGTGCGCAACAACGTCTTCGGCCTGGGTTGTCGCACCCGCTTTCAACTCTACGAACGCACACGGCGTTTCGCCCCAGCGTTGGTCTGGCTTGGCCACTACGGCTGCTGCCAGAACATCGGGGTGGCGGTACAGCACGTCCTCTACTTCGATGGAGGAGATGTTTTCACCGCCCGAGATGATGATGTCCTTGCTGCGGTCCTTGATCTTGATGTAGCCGTCGGGGTACTGCACCGCGAGGTCGCCGGTGTGGAACCAGCCTCCCGCGAACGACTCCTGCGTGGCCTTGGGGTTCTTCAGGTAACCCTTCATCATGATGTTGCCGCGGAACATGATCTCGCCCATGGTCTCGCCGTCCCACGGAACCGGCTTCATCGACTCGGGATCGATCACGCGTGCGTCGCGCTGCAAGTGGTATCGCACGCCCTGGCGCGCATTCAGGCGGGCACGCTCGCCGATATCCATGCCGTCCCACTCCTCATGCTTGGGGCACACCGTCGCGGGGCCGTAGACCTCGGTCAGACCGTACACGTGCGTCAATTCGAAGCCCATCCGCTCCATGCCTTCGATCATCGAGGCTGGCGGCGCAGCACCCGCCACCATCGCCTTCACGCCGACCGGCAGGCCTTGCTTCATCTCGTCCGGCGCGTTGACCAACATGCCATGCACGATGGGAGCGCCGCAATAGTGGGTCACGCCATTGGCCTTGATCGAATCGAGGATCGCGCGGGCTTCGATCTTGCGCAGGCACACGTTCACACCGGCTCGCGCGGCCACCGTCCAGGGGAAGCACCAGCCATTGCAGTGGAACATCGGCAGTGTCCAGAGATACACCGGATGCTTGGGCATGTCCCATTCGAGGATGTTCGAGATCGCGTTGATCGCCGCGCCGCGGTGGTGGTAGACCACGCCCTTGGGATTGCCCGTGGTGCCGCTGGTGTAGTTCAGCGCGATTGCGTCCCACTCGTCGGCGGGGAGATGCCACTCGAAGTTCGCATCACCGCCAGCCACGAAGTCGTCATAGACCACGCTGCCGATCCGATCGACCGGACCCGTGTAGACAGGATCGTGCACGTCGATGACCAGTAGCGCAGCCGTGGACTTGCGCATCGCGATCGCCTGCTTCAACACGGTTGTAAATTCCGGGTCGACGATCACCACCTTCGCTTCGCCGTGGTCGAGCATGAAGGCCACGGTCTCGGGATCGAGGCGTGTGTTGAGCGAGTTGAGCACCGCCCCGGTCATCGGGATGCCGAAGTGGGCCTCGGCCATGGGCGGCGTGTTGGGCAGCATCACCGCGACGGTGTCGCCCTTGCCAATGCCATGCCTGGCCAGTGCGCTGGCCAGTTGGCGGCAGCGCGCGTAGTGCTCGGACCAGTTGCGGCGCAACTCGCCATGCACGATCGCCAGGCGTTGCGGATACACCTGCGCTGCGCGCTCGATGAACGACAGGGGCGAGATCGGTGCGAAATTCGCATCGTTGCGCCCCAGGTCCTGGTCGAAAATGCCCATCTTGTCTCCTGGCCGGCTTTGTCCGGTTGTAGGCGCATCGTAGTCACTTCAGGGTGAGCGCGGCGTTAGGTAAGAATACCCATCGATGGCCATCCCCCAGTCCTTCATCCAGGAGTTGCTCGCTCGTGCCGACATCGTGGAGATCGTCGGGCGCTACGTGCAGTTGAAGAAGGGTGGCGCCAATTACATGGGGCTGTGCCCCTTCCATGGCGAGAAGTCGCCGTCGTTCTCGGTGAGCCCGACCAAGCAGTTCTACCACTGCTTTGGCTGCGGCAAGAGCGGAGACGCAATCCGTTTCCTGATGGAACACACCGGCATGAGTTTCATCGAGGCCACGAAGGACCTCGCGGGCCAGTTCGGCATGGAAGTGCCTGAAGACGACGTCCCGCCGCAGGACCGCGAACGCGCCGCGAAACAGCGCGAGAAACAGGCCACGCTCAACGATGTTCTGGAGAAGGCCGGCGAAGCCTATCGCAAGCAATTGAAAATTTCACCGCACGCCGTGGCGTACCTGAGAGGCCGAGGACTGTCGGGCGAAATTGCCAAGCAGTTCGGCCTGGGCTACGCGCCCGAAGGCTGGCGCAGCCTGGCCAGCGTGTTCCCGCAATACGACGACCCGCTGCTGGAGGAGAGCGGGCTGGTGATCGTGAACCAGGAAGAAGACAAGCGTTACGACCGCTTCCGCGACCGCGTGATGTTCCCGATCCGCAACATCAAGGGCGAGTGCATCGGGTTTGGCGGCCGCGTGCTGGGCGACGAGAAGCCCAAGTACCTGAACTCCCCCGAGACGCCGGTGTTCAGCAAGGGCCGCGAACTCTATGGCCTGTTCGAGGCGCGCAATGCACTGCGCGAACACGGCTATGTGCTGGTCACCGAGGGCTACATGGACGTGGTCGCGCTCGCGCAGCTGGGCTTTCCCAACGCGGTGGCCACGCTGGGCACGGCTTGCACGACCGAACATGTGCAAAAGCTCTTCCGCTTCACCGAGTCGGTCGTCTTCAGTTTCGACGGCGACGACGCAGGGCGGCGCGCAGCCCGCAAGGCGCTGGATGTCGCCTTGCCCTTCGCCACGGATGTGCGCAGCATCAAGTTCCTGTTCCTGCCGTCGGAACATGACCCGGACAGTTACATCCGCGAATTCGGGCGCGACGCCTTCTCGCGCTACGTGAGCGACGCAACGCCCCTTTCACGCTTCCTGATCGAGGCCGCGCGTGAGACTTGCGACCTGGCCGAGGCCGAGGGCCGGGCCCACATGGCCGCCAATGCAAGGCCCTTGTGGACCGCCTTGCCTGACGGCGCCCTGAAGCGGCAGATATTGGGCGAGATCGCCACACTCGCGCAGCTCGAGTCCGCCGAGCTGGCGTCGTTGTGGGGTGCCGGGTCGCCCCGGGCCGGGAACCAGGCGCCGCGGCGCAGCGATCCCTACCAACCGCCTCGCCGGCGGGCGCGCACCTTGCCGCCAGGGCGAGCGGACCGCGCCTTGCAGATCTCCTTCATGAACCCGGGCGCCTGGGGCGCCCTGTCCAACGACGACCACCACCTGCTGTGCGAGCTGGCGGCACCGCACGGGCCTTTGTTCGCCTGGCTCGACAGTCGCGTGCATGAGCATGGCCCGGAGCCCTGGGAGGCGCTGCGGGACGCCCTCCAGGGCCATGAACTGGAGAGATTCCTGCTGGACCAGGTTTCCCGTGTTCTGCCGGACACCGACCACGACCTGGACGAGTTGCGGCAGCTTCTGCAGCGGGAAAGAGCTCGCCTGCAGGGTGAATACAGGACGGAACTGGTCGCTCGAGCCCCCGCCGATCCGCAGGCTTACGAAGAGCTTCGCCGGCTCATCGCCAGTGACAGGGAAGCCCTGGCAAGTAACCAAAAGGCAACCGGCGCTTGAATTTTGTACCCGCCGGTATAATGTAGGGTTTGCTAGACGGCAAGAGCGACAGCAGCACCTCCGGGCCCAGGCCGACCGATGCCACAGCGCACGACCGAGCCGTACCTACCGCAAGGACTGCACACCAAATGTTCGCCCATCCATCTTGCCGTCGGTGAAGCTGCGCCGGCCCGTTTCGGCCAGCCTCATCAGGTAACCACGCCCGCCAGCGTGATTGCCATCGCCCGCGCCGGTTTGTAGTGGCGCCTTTGTGTTTCTGCCCTTCTTGTCGTCCTTGAGGTATTTCTCATGCCCGCTCAAAAGTCCGGAAAGCTTGCCGCCGCCACGAAACCCGTCGCGAAAAAACCAGTCAAAGCAGTCAAGGCTGCCAAGGCGCCGCTCAAGGTCGTGAAGACCGTCAAGCCGCAAGCCAAGGCCACGGCAAAGCCCAGCAAGACGCCCGTCAAGATGCCCGCAACGAAAGCCAAGCCAGTGCCCACCAGCAGTAAGACCCCCGCAAAAGCCATGGAAAAAGGCGCCGAGAAAGCCAGCGCCAAGGAAGAGTCGAAGAAGCCAGCGAAGACTGCCGCGACCGAAGAAGTCGTCAAGAAGAAGCCGGGCCGTCCGCCCAAGGCTGTCACCGCCGATGCCGCATCGCCCGCTGCGGGCGCCAAGCGCGGCCGCAAGCCGAAGAACGCGGGCGACGCCAAACCGGGTGAAGACCTGGACATGGCCGACATCGAGGCCGACCTCGTGGGCGAGCCAGTGGCCGAGACCACCGAAAAGGTCAAGCCGCTGCGCATGAAGATCAGCAAGGC
>JBKJTX010000207.1:0-16396 GCA_046590315.1 Ramlibacter sp.
CTCCCAAGCCAACCTCCTCGCCAACATGACCATCGCGTCACGGGTGCAGGAGATCACGCCCGCCGACACGATCGCCACGGTGCTGCCGCTCTTCCACGTGGGAGGACTGTGCATCCAAACCCTGCCGGCGCTGTACGTTGGCGCGAGCGTGATCCTGCATGCCCGCTTTGCCGCCGCCGCCGCGATCGACTGCTTCGAGCGCCAACGGCCTACCCTCACACTGCAGGTGCCGGCCACCATGAAGGCGCTGGTAGAGCACGCGCGCTGGGGCCAGGCCGACCTCACCAGCCTGCGGGCGGTCTGGGCCGGCTCCAGCTTGCTGCCCGCAACGCTGGTGCAGGCCTTCCATGCGCGGGGGCTGCCGGTATGCAATGTTTACGGCGCCACCGAAACCGGTCCGTTCTCTATCGCCTTGACGCGGGAACACGCCGTGACCCACGCCGGCGCATGCGGCTGGCCCGCGCCGGGCGTGGAAGTGCGCTTGGAGGACGAGCATCAGGGGAGTGGCGAACTGCTCATCCGCGGCCCCAATGTCGTCGCCACTTACTGGCCATCGGAGCCGGCCTGCGATGCCGAGGGCTGGTTCCACACCGGCGACTTGGCATCTCGCGCCGCCGACGGCAGCTACACGATTGGCGGCCGCGCCAGGGACCTCATCATCTCCGGCGGAGAGAGCATTCACCCGGCGGAAATCGAAAGCCTCCTCGCGGAACTCCCTGGCGTCGCCGAATGCGCGGCCTTCGGTTGCCCGGATGCCCAGTGGGGCGAGGTGGTGGCCGTTGCGATCGTGCGGCGTCCAGGCGTCGCGCTTTCCGAGCACGAGCTTGGTGCGCACTTAGCCGACCGGCTGGCACGCTACAAGTTGCCGCGCCGCTGGTTCTGGCTCGATGCGCTGCCGAAGACGGCACTTGGGAAAATCCAGCGGCAGTCGCTGGCGCAGCTAGCGCAAGGACTCGAATGAGCGCACGGTCAGCCTCGTCCTACATCGCGTCAGGGTCCTTCCTACATACAGTCGAGTAGTTAACATCTAATGTGCATTGACAACCCGCAGTTCGCGGCTAGTGCGAAGCCATCAGGACGACAGAATCCATGCCCGCAAAAAATGTCAGCAAGCCCCGGTGCGAGGAAACGCTTAACGAGCAACCCGTCCAAGATGCAAAAGCGGCGCCGCCTGAGCACGAAAAGGGTTCGTCCGGTCAAGGTTCTCGCAGTGCGCTTGCGGAGATGCTCGAGCAGGAGCGGCTACGCACCCGCCGGCCCGACCCGACTTGATACCCGCTAGCCCTCGTCGCGCGCCGGCTTGATCGCCTCGCGCTTGCGTTCCAGCATCTTCATCTTGGACAGCGCCGAGAGCGAGCCCTGTCCCGACTTCTGGTCGTCGTCCACCCGGTGGCGCGAACGTCGCTCGCCCCTCGCGACATCACCGGCGCGTGGTTCACGCGCATCGAGCTCGGCGCTACGCTCGTCCGGCAGGGCAGGCGTTTCACGATTGCGGGTGTAGGCAGGCTTCATCTCGAAACCAATCTAAGTCACGCCAACAGTGGCAGACGTAGGGGCTGCCTGCGCCAAGCGGTAGGAGACCGCCTATGCAGCTGCGCAAAGGCCGCGGTTCACCCGCTGCCCCGAGGCGTTCGCTGCATTCTCCACAGCAGTATCAGCAGCACCATGGGCGGCAGTGCCGTGAGGGCTGTGCCTATGAACGCAATGGAGTACGCGCCGAGCAGGCCGTGCACGGGCGTCAACGCGTCAACCGCGGCGCCGGAAAATCCCTTCAGGAACTTGCCCAAAATGGCATAGGTCGAGGACAGCAGTGCGTATTGGGTGGCGGTGTAGCCCAGGCTTGTCAGGCTCGACATGTACGTGACGAGGGCGACACCGGCAAACGACTGCGCGAAGGAGTCCAGGGTCATCACGGCGGCAAAGAGCCCATCGCCCGGGTGGAGGCTCAGCAGCGCGAAGGCTGCGGTGCCAAAGGCTTCGAGGATCAGGCCGATGATCAAGGTCGGCAGCATGCCCCACCGGACAGCGCTGATGCCCGCCGCCGCAAGGCCGACGAAGGTAGCAACGAGGCCGAACGAGCCGCGCACGAAGGCGACGGTATCCTTGGAGAGCCCGAGGTCATGGTAGTAGGGGTTGTACATGGGCCCCATCACGAAGTCCGGCAGCCGATACAGGGCCACCATCAGCAGCATGACGATGCCGGCGCCCTTGTGCCGGGTGAAGAAGTCGACGAAGGGGCCGATGACCGCGTCGAGCAAACCGCGCGGGGTCCAAAGCGGCGGCCTGCGTTGCAACACGGTGGCGGCCCGGGTCGGCTCGAAGGCGAAGAAGGTGGCCACCACCCCGATCGACATGAGCACCGCCATGGCAACGTAAGACAAGGGCCATCCGATGCGCGCGGCTGCGGCGATCACGAGTGCATCGGTGACGAGCAGGGCGATGCGGTAGCCGAGCTGGGCCGCTGAGGTCATGAGGCCGACCTCGTCGGAATCCGCGGCCGCTTCGATTCGCCATGCGTCGATGGCGATGTCTTGTGTGGCCGATGCGAAAGCGGTGAGGAGAGCGAATGCCCCGATGGCCGCGAGCCCGCCTTCGGTGCCGACCGCGGCCATTCCCACCAGCCCTATGCCGACGAGTATCTGACACAGCAGCATCCAGCCGCGGCGGCGCCCGAGCCGCCCGAGTAGCGGCAGGTCGATGCGATCAACCAGCGGCGACCAATAAACCTTGAACGCGTAGGCAAAGCCTACCCAAGAGATGAAACCGATGGCGATCAGGCTGGTGCCCGCGTCGCGCAGCCAGTAGCCGAAAGTGTTGGCCGTGAGCAGAAAGGGCAGCCCCGAGGAAAAGCCCAGAGCCAGCATGACGGCCACCTTGGGCTGGCGCAATTCGCGCAAAACCTCCATCGCGGTTCGCTTGCGACGCGCGGGGCTTGCGGTCTGAGTCGGAGTGGTGGCGTTGTCTGACATGGTGAAGAGCCTGCCTTATTATCATCGCTTCATGTGCAGTGACTGCTACGCCAGAACCTCCGCCTGGATGCCTCGGCGCGCCTTCATGTTGGCCCTGGGTGCGGCTGCTGCAGCGCCGGCCCTGGCCCAGGTAGACGTGGGCGAAGCATCGCGCATGCGCAGCCTTGTGCCTGCGACACAGCTCGAACAGGCGGCGACCCAGCAGTACGCCAGCCTTTTGGAGCAGGCTCGGGCTCAACGCGCACTGGCTTCGGAAGGGCAGCCGCAGTTGCAGCGGCTGCGCGCCATCGCTTCGCGCCTGATTGCGCAGAGCGGCAAGTGGAATGAGCGCGCGCGCCAATGGCGTTGGGAAGTCAACCTGATCGGCAGCAAGCAGGTCAATGCCTTTTGTATGCCGGGCGGCAAGATCGCGGTCTTCACTGGCTTGTTGGAGCAGCTCGGTTTGACCGACGGCGAAACCGCGATGGTGGTCGGTCACGAAATGGCGCATGCGCTGCGCGAACACGCACGGGCGCGCATTGCGAAAAGCCAGGGCACGAACGCGGCGTTGTCGATTGGCGCTCAGCTGTTGGGCCTCGGCCACATCGGCGACTTGGCGGCCAATGTGGGAACCCAGTTGTTGACGCTGCGGTTCAGCCGCGAGGACGAAATTGACGCCGACCTGGTCGGACTCGAACTCGCTGCGCGCGCCGGATTTGTTCCGGATGCTGCCGTGAGCTTGTGGGAGAAGATGGGATCGCAGAAGGCCGGCAAGGGCGGCCTGGGTTTTCTTTCCACTCACCCGAGCGGCCCGGACCGAATAGCCCGCCTGCGCGAGAACGTGCCACGCGTGCGGGGTCTGTATCAGCAGGCAATCGCGCGCCGTTAGCGCTCAGAACGTCAACGTCAGATCGTGCGGAGTCACGCCCATCAGCTTGACTGCCTCGGCAATGCCGGTGGGGGTTACCGCAGCGGCGATCTGCATGCCTCTTTCGATGGATTGCTCGGCGGAATTGAAAGTAAGGCCCAGGTCCACAGCGAACAGCTTGCCCACTTCATACTTGTTGTCCAACAGCGCGGCGACGTAGCCGTACTGGCTGTCTCCCTCGAATGTATGAGCGCTGTTCAGTATGGAGTCGAGCAGCGAACCCCGGGTTTGACTGCCGTCAGTCAGTGCCTTGCTCCAGTAGGCCAGGCCTTCGGCGTCGGCCGTGGAGCGGCCGAGCACGTTCTTGTAGATGACATTGACGAATTGATCGTTGGTCATGGCTGACGAATAACCCGTGAGCGAGCTGTACTGGAGTGCGGAGCTATAGAACCAGTCGGCCATCTTCGCGGTCGTCATTCCGTCGTTCAGCTGCTGCACCCAGTAGCCGAGCCCTTGGGCATCGGGCACGCGATTGAAGAACCCCAGGTAGAGCTCGACGACGGAATGGAGCCGCGCATCGGTTGCCGCGCGTCCGATGTCCTGCACCGTCAGGTCCACTGTGAGGTCGTCGAAGCGAAGCTTCTCTACCCCGGTGATCGTGTCGGTGCCCTGTCCGGTCAGGCGGTCCGTCACCATCAGTTGACCGCCGGCAGTTCTCTCGATCTTGAAGTTCGCGATGCTGCCCGAGAACGCCGCTGTGTCGAATCCAACCCCACCATCGATGAGATCGTTGCCGGTCCCGCCGACCAGATAGTCGTCGCCGGCGCCACCCCCTATTGAATCGTTGCCGCCGCCACCGGCGATGTAATTGGCGAGGCTGTTGCCCACGATGACATCGCCGAAAGCCGAACCCATGGCGTTCTCGATCTGGGCGCCGGCCGAGATGGTGAGCGTGGAGGTGTAGACCGTGGTGCTCATGGTGCGGGCGGCGCCGGTGCCATAGTAGGCATTGGCATTCACCTGCGCGCCGATGTCGCTGTGGCCGCCCTGGTTCAGATCCAGCGTGACGCCGTGCCCGATGCCGCTGGCGTCGAAGGTGTCGTTGCCCGCCGAGTCCCACAGCGCGCGAAAGCCCGACTGAAAGCTCGCGTCGGCGAGCGCGTAGACCGTATTGCCGGCGTTGTGACTGGCGGCGCCGTACATCGCCTGCAATGCCGCGACGTCCAGCACCATCGGCTCGGTCGGGTACTTGTTCAATGATCCCGACTGACTGCCGGCCATGGCCGAGTAGCTCATGACTGTGTTGGGAATGATGTCGGACTGGCTGTCCAGGGTGACGCTGCCCGAAAACGAATGCTTCAAGCCGATGGCGTGCAGGGTCTCGTGCAGCACCAGGTCGGGGCGATAGTAGTCCCACTGCGAGGAGGCCTGGTTCTTGCCGATCCACACGTCGCCACCGGTGCCGGGCGTGGAGGGAAAGAACGCGAAGCCGGCGTAGCCCATGTCGTTGGGCGCCTGCGAATAAGCGTAGCGCACCTGGCCGCCGTCGGGGCCGTTGTCGGCCACTTCGACGAAGGTCACGTTGGCCACGGCTGCGATGTTCGCCAGCAATGTGCGCGTCATGGCCTTGTCGGCGTCGGAGAACGCTGTCAGTGTCGCGCTGTAGGCGGCGGCCTCGGCGGCGAACTGGGATCCCGTATTCGCAAACGAATAGGTGATCACGGTCTTGCCAGAAGCGTCAGCGCCGCTCCACTGGCTGCCCGAGATCAACGCCTGGGCACCGTCCACGGCGCTGGATGCTGACACGCTGCCTGGGGCGGTCGCGCCGGGCGTGCTGCCGGCTTGCAACTGGTCGCTGGCGAGGCCCACACAGCAGGAACAGTTGCAGCCGTAGAGCGGCGTCGCATTGACGGTCGCCGGGACCGTTTCCTGGGTCGCCTGGTCCTCAAACAAGCTGGTGAACAACATCTCGATTCCCCTGTTCGCCGCCTCAAAACACCATGCGTTGAGGCATGGGTTGATGAGAAGCGCTGGGGGAAAGCGAGCTTTAGGGAAAAGATGCGAAACGCACTAGGGCAAAGCGCCCGCCACCTTAGGGACCGTGCCTAGGCGACACGGGTACTTTCAACTAGGGGGTCTGGGAAATTTATGTACGTGCAGGCGAGCTGGCGGACTTCGCCGGCCACAAGACGGAGGCAATCGCGACCACCATCAGCACCACGGCGGCCCAGTCCTGCCAATGCAGGACTTCACCCAGCCACAAGGCGCCGCTGAAGACGCCGAGCACCGGGATGAACATCACGCTTAAGGTCGAGGCCACCGGCGGCAGCGAGCGGGCGAGGTAGAACCAGGCCGCATTCGCATAGCCGAAAATCAGCACGGCGTTGTAGCCGATGGCCCAGGCGACCGGAGCGCTTGGCATGTGCCACTGATCGCGTTCGAAGACAGCCGCCAACACCAAGTGAACGACTCCCGCGATCAACGTCATCCAGAACGTCAGGGTGAGCGTCGACGCTTCGATGCGGCTGCGGCGCAGCAACTGCGTGCCCAGCCCCCAGACGGCGGCCGCAAAGAGCGCCAGCGCCACACCACCCGGCCGCCCGGCGAGACCGGTGAATTCGTGCCACAACAAGAGACTCACGCCAACCGCGGCGGCCCCTACGCCCGCCCAGCTGCGGCGCGTGAGCATGGCGGAAAAGAACAGAGCCCCGATCACCGCTGAAAAGATCGGCATGGTGTAGCCGAGGATGGCAGCGCGCCCGCTCGACAGCGCCCGCACGGCAAAGATGATGCAAATGTTCCAGATCAACATATTCGTCAGCGTCAGCCAAGTGAGCTCGGCCCAGTACTTGCGCGGCACCCGGAATGGCACCTTGAGGACTGCGAGCACCAGGGCCAGGAGCGGCAACCCCAGCAGAATCGACGAGGCGCGGAACGTGAGCGGCGGAAAGCCACTGACGCCGGTTTTCATCACCGGCCAGTTGAATCCCCACACGAGGGTCAACAGAACCAGGGTGACCAGCTGCTGTGGGCTGAGACGTTGCATGGGAGGCGATTGTGCGGCCATTGCCAAAACCGCATTGATTACAATCGCGGCTCATGACCTTCATCCAGATGCTGCAGGACGCCCAGCAGCGCAACGGTTCCATGCTGTGCGTGGGGCTCGATCCGGAACCTTCCCGTTTTCCCGCCCATTTCCGGGGTGACCCCGCACAGATCTACGACTTTTGTGCCCGCATCGTCGATGCCACGGCCGACCTCGTCATCGCCTTCAAGCCGCAGATCGCGTATTTCGCGGCACAGCGGGCGGAAGCCCAACTGGAACGCCTGATTGCGCACATCCGCCGTGCGGCACCGCATGTGCCCGTGATCCTGGACGCCAAGCGCGGTGACATCGGCTCAACCGCCGAGCAGTATGCGAAGGAAGTGTTCGAGCGCTATGGCGCCGATGCGGTAACGCTCTCCCCCTTCATGGGATTTGATTCGCTGCAGCCCTACCTGAAGTACGAAGACAAGGGCGCATTTCTTCTGTGTCGAACGTCCAACCCGGGCGGCGACGACTTGCAGAACCAGCGACTGGCTTCAGTCGAGGGGCAGCCCCTCTTGTATGAGCATGTGGCCAAGCTGGCGCAAGGTCCATGGAACGTGAACGGCCAGCTAGGCCTGGTGGTCGGGGCGACCTACCCCGCTGAGATCGAGGCCGTGCGCCGGCTCGCGCCCACCGCGCCGCTGCTGATCCCCGGCATCGGCGCACAAGGTGGCGACGCCGTCGCGACCGTCAAGGCGGGCTGGCGCTCGGATGCGCCGATCGTCGTGAGCTCGTCGCGGGCGATCCTGTACGCGTCGTCCGGTCCCGACTTCGCGGATGCTGCGCGGCGTGCGGCGCTCCGCACGCGCGACCTGCTGCAGGCCGCCCGCGTCAAAGCAGCCGCTTGAGATAGGTGCCGGTGTGGCTAGCCGCATTGCCAGCGAGGTCTTCTGGCGTGCCCACACCCACCACCTGGCCGCCGCCGGCGCCGCCCTCCGGTCCCATGTCGATGATCCAGTCGGCCGTCTTGATCACGTCCAGGTTGTGCTCGATCACGACGATGGTGTTGCCCGCGTCGCGCAGCTGGTGCAACACCTTGAGCAGGAGGTCGATGTCGGCAAAATGCAGGCCCGTGGTCGGCTCATCAAGGATGTAAAGCGTGCGTCCGGTGTCACGCTTGGACAGCTCGAGCGCCAGCTTCACGCGCTGCGCCTCGCCGCCCGATAGCGTGGTCGCCGCTTGACCGAGCTTGATATAGGACAGCCCCACGTCGAGCAGCGTGTGCAGTTTGCGAGAGATGGTGGGCACCGCCTTTAGAAACAGGTACGCGTCTTCCACCGTCATGTCCAAAATTTGCGCGATGTTGCGGCCCTTCCACTGCACCTCCAGCGTTTCGCGGTTGTAGCGCGCGCCGCGGCAGACGTCACAGGCCACGTAGACATCGGGCAGGAAGTGCATCTCCACCTTCACCACGCCGTCGCCTTGGCACGCTTCGCAGCGGCCACCGGCGACGTTGAATGAGAAGCGGCCCGGGCCGTAGCCGCGTTCCTTGGCCATGGGCACCTCGGCCATCAATTCGCGAATCGGCGTGAAGAGACCCGTGTACGTGGCCGGGTTGCTGCGCGGCGTGCGGCCGATCGGCGACTGGTCAACGTTGATGACCTTGTCGAAATGCTCGATGCCTTCCACCGCTTCGTGCGGCGCCGGCTCTTCGTGCGAACGGTAGAGCGTGCGCGCGACGGCTGCATACAGCGTGTCATTCACCAGCGTCGATTTGCCTGAACCGGACACGCCGGTGACGCAGGTGAAGAGCCCGACCGGAAACGCCACATTGACGCGCTGTAGGTTGTTGCCGGTGGCGGCAAGTATGCGAATCTCCTGCACCGCGCCGCGCGTGGCCAGGTGCGCGGCTTCTCGCGCGGCGCGGCGTTCAGCCGCCGGGCTCGGCGGAAAGCGGGAAGGCTTGCGCTCCTCGGGTGCGGCGTTGACCACGGGCAGCCAGGGCGTGCGGCGCTTGGGCACGGCGATGTGCTTCTTGCCGGCAAGGTACTGGCCGGTGAGCGATTGCGCCGCTTCCTTCACTTCGTCGAACGTGCCTTGCGCCATCACGCGCCCGCCGTGAATGCCGGCGCCCGGCCCCATGTCGATGATGTGGTCGGCGGCACGGATCATGTCTTCGTCATGCTCCACGACGATCACGCTGTTGCCGATGTCGCGCAAATGACGCAGCGTGCCGATCAGCCGGTCGTTGTCGCGCTGGTGCAGGCCGATGCTGGGCTCGTCGAGCACGTACATCACACCGGTGAGGCCCGAGCCGATCTGCGACGCGAGCCGAATGCGCTGCGCCTCGCCCCCGGAGAGCGTTTCGGCGCTGCGATCGAGACTGAGGTAGTTGAGGCCCACATCGTTAAGGAACTTGAGGCGCAGCCCGATTTCACGAATCACCTTGTCCGCGATCTCCGCCTTGGCGCCACGCAGCTTCAAGCCATCAAAGTACTCGAACGACTCGCGCAGCGTCCCGCGGCTGACTTCGTAGATGGCGCGGGCCTGCGCACCCTCGCCGATCTTGACGTGGCGCGCTTCGCTGCGCAGCCGTGTGCCCGCGCACTCGGTGCAGGGCTGCATGGCGCGATAGCGCGCAAGCTCTTCCCGAACGGCGAGCGAATCGGTTTCGCGGTAACGCCGCGCCATGTTCGGTATCACGCCTTCGAACGGATGTTTTTTCGTCAGCTTCTTGCCTGCAGCAATTCGCCCCCACGCTTCGCTGCCCCCCGAGGGGGCCGTCGCCGTCTTGAGGCGGCTCGGCGACGGCTTGCCCGACTCCATGACGTAGTTGAACTTGATCTCCTCCTCGCCCGAGCCGTTGAGAATGACGTTTTGCACCGGCAGGTCGAGCGCCTCGAAGGGCGCATCGACGTCGAACTTGTAGTGCTTGGCGAGGCTCTCGATCAAGCTGAAGTAATAGCCATTGCGCCGGTCCCAGCCTTTTACGGCGCCGCTGGCCAGCGACAACGAAGGGAAGCCGACCACCCGCGCCGGATCGAAGAACTCCATGTGGCCCAGGCCGTCGCAGGACGGGCATGCGCCCACCGGCGAGTTGAACGAGAAGAGGCGAGGCTCCAGTTCGGCGATGGAGTAGTTGCAAATCGGACATGCAAACTTGGCATTGAACCAGTGCTCCTTCTCCGATTCCATTTCCACTGCGATGGCGCGGCCGTCCGCCAGACGCAGCGCCGCCTCGAAGCTCTCGGCCAGGCGCTGCTTGATGTCCTCGCGCACCTTGAGCCGGTCGATCACGACGTCGACGTCGTGCTTCTCCGTCTTCTTGAGCTTGGGCAGCGCGTCGAACTCGTAGGCTTGGCCGTCGACGCGGAAACGCACATAGCCGCGCGCCTGCATCTCGGCGAAGACGTCGACGAACTCGCCCTTGCGCTCGCGCGCCACCGGCGCCAGGATCATCAGGCGCGATTCTTCAGGCAGCGCCAGCACCGTGTCGACCATCTGCGACACGGTCTGCGCCTGCAGCGGCACGTCGTGGGTCGGGCAAAAGGGCGTTCCAGCCCGCGCGAACAGCAAGCGCAGGTAGTCATGTATCTCCGTCACGGTGCCGACGGTGGACCGGGGATTGTGTGACGTCGCCTTCTGCTCGATGGAGATCGCCGGGGACAGCCCCTCGATCACGTCGACGTCGGGCTTGTCCATCAGCTGCAGGAATTGGCGGGCGTACGTGGACAGGCTTTCCACGTAGCGGCGCTGGCCTTCCGCATAGAGCGTATCGAAGGCGAGCGAGGACTTGCCCGACCCCGACAACCCGGTAATCACCACCAGCTGGTTGCGCGGAATGTCGAGATCGATGTTCTTGAGGTTGTGCGTGCGCGCGCCGCGGATGCTGATCCGCTGGGCGGCAGCCAGGGCGCCCAGGTATTTGCCGTCGGTCGATGAATTCAAGGGTTCGGATGCGCGAAGGGGAACCGGACATCATAGCCCGGCGGCGGCGCCTGGGCTACACCCCGGCCTTGGCCAGCACCACCACCGATACGCCGCGCGCGGCTTGGATGCCGTCAGCGTTCTGATACGAGTGCGGCAGGTTGCCGGGAAAGGCCAGCACGTCCCCCAGGCTCAGTGCAAAGCGGTCGCCCGCCACCATGATATTCACGCGGCCGTCCAGGCAAGTGAAAAACTCGCGCGTGCCGGGCAAATGCGGCGTCCCGCCCATCACGGCGCCGGGCGCAAAGTCCATCACTTCCATCATCGAGTCGGGCACCGGCTCAGGGACCAGCTCGCGGATCGTCACGCCGCGGCCCTTGCTCTTTTGCGCGACCTCGGCGGCTTTCCAGCGCCGGACCAGGGCGCGTGGCGAGGCCAGCAACTCATCGATGGGTACGCCAAGCGCGCCAGCGACCTTGACCAGCACCGACAGCGAGGGATTGCCTTCACCCGACTCCAGGTTGGCGATGGTGGAGCGTGGCACCACGGCGTTCTTCGCCAAGCCGTCTTGCGTCAGCCCGCGGGTATGGCGCAGGCTCACGAGGTTGCGCGCCAGGTGGCTGGCGGTGGTCGCGCCGGGGTCGTCGGCGGGCAGGCTGGATTCGTCGGAGGGGCTCATCGGCGCGCCATTGTCCCCTGCCTACGAGGCTCGCGCGATGACCCTACTGACCTTCTGCCAATCTGTTGGACAAGACGCTCGCGCCCGGCGGCGGCGCTGCCTATCGTGGAGGCACTTCAACAGAAACACACGGAGCGTCACCATGATTCAGCACCTTCAACATCTGCGCGGATTGCGCGTTGCCATCACCGGCGGTACCTCGGGCCTCGGTTTGGCGCTGGTCGAGCAACTGCACGGCTTGGGCGCGCAGGTTGCGTTCGTCGCGCGGGATACTGCCCGGGTTGGGGCATTGACACAGCGCCTTTCGGGAACGCATGGCATCGTGGGCGATGTCGCCGACAAGGCGAGCACTCATTCGTTGGCGCTACAAATCACTGCCGCGCTTGGCGGGCTGGACGTCCTCGTCAACAACGCGTCCACGCTAGGCGTCGGCAGGCTGGTTCCGTTGGCGGACACCGAGTGCGAAGACCTCGAGGCTGCATTCGCCACCAACTTGATCGGGCCGTTCCGCCTCACCAAGGCGCTGTTGGGCGCGCTGGCGGCGTCGGCGCGGGAAGCATCGCCGGCGCTGGTCGTGAACATCACCAGCGACGCCGGCGTCAATGCCTACTCCGGCTGGGGCGCCTATGGCGCGAGCAAGGCGGCACTCGCGCACCTGAGCCGTATCTGGGACGAAGAGCTGCGCGAGCATGGGGTTCGCGTGATCGCGCACGATCCCGGCGACATGGACACGCCGCTGCACACGCAAGCCCTGCCCGATGCCGACCCTGCAACGCTCAAGTCGCCCCATCTGGCGGCGACGGAGTTGCTGGCGCGCATCGCCACGTTGGCAGCGCAAACTGAGGAGGTCGCCGTATGAATGCCGCGGACATCGCCATCCAACGCGCCCCCGACGCTCGGTTGCTGGTCATCGACGCCTTCGGGCGCCTCAGCCACGCCCGGCGTGCTGAGCTGGCCGACAACCTCGGGCCGGGCGACGTGCTGGTCGCCAACGACGCCGCCACCTTGCCAGCCAGCCTGGCCGGCACGCACGAGCGCACCGGCGAAACCATCGAAGTGCGTCTTGCCGGCCGCCAATCGCTGGCGGTGGATGACGTGCGGGCCTTCACCGCAGTCGTCTTCGGCGACGGCGACTGGCGCACCCGGACGGAAGACCGGCCGTCGCCACCTTTGATGCGCGCAGGCGACATGCTGCGGCTGGGACCATTGCGCGCAACGGTTCTCGATGTGCTGGGCCACCAGCGTCTCATCGCACTGCGCTTCGAGGGCGCTGTGGACGCGGTCTGGGCCGGCATCGCCCGCCATGGCAAGCCGATCCAATACGCCCACCTGCCAGCGCCATTGGCGCTGTGGGATGTGTGGACGCGCGTCGCCGCCTTGCCGGTGGCGTTCGAGCCGCCATCGGCCGGTTTCGTGTTGGACTGGGCCTTGCTCTCGTCGCTCAAGGCACGCGGTGTGGTGTTCGCGACGCTCACCCACGCGGCCGGCATCTCATCGACCGGCGACGCCGTTCTGGACGCGCAACTGCCGTTGCCCGAGCCTTACTTCATTCCCGCCGCCACTGTGCGAGCGATTGAACAGGCCCGCGCGTGCGGCGCGCGCGTGGTGGCGTTGGGAACGACCGTGACGCGGGCGCTGGAGCATGCGGCAGCGAGCGGCGCCCTGCAGCCCGGCGGCGGTGTGGCCAACCAGCGCATCGGCCCGGCCACGCGCCTGCGCGTCGTCGACGCCATCATCAGCGGCACGCACGAGCCCGGCACCAGCCACTACGAATTGCTGCGGGCCTTCACGGGCGACGCCGTGCTGCGTCGCGCCAGTGACGCGCTGGAGCGCGCCGGCTACCTGACCCATGAGTTCGGCGACACGGTGCTGGTCGAGGTATCAGCGGCGGTACGGCAACGACGGCTATTGGCCGATACGGGACAATTCGCGGTTCACACGCCGCGCAAGACCCGGTTCCTGCTTGACCTGTCTTCATGATCCAGGCGCAGGCCACATAATTGGCGTTTTTCGGAGGAGAACGCTCAATGGCATCCGTCAACAAAGTCATCCTGATCGGCAATTGCGGCCGCGACCCCGAAGTGCGCTATTTGCCTTCCGGCTCGGCCGTCGCCACAGTGAGCGTCGCCACCTCCACCAAGCGCAAGGACAAGCAATCCGGCGAAATGATCGAAGAAACCCAATGGCACCGCGTGACGTTCTTCGACCGCCTGGCCGAGATCGCCGGCGAGTACGTCAAGAAGGGCAAGCCGATCTACATCGAAGGCCGCCTGAAGTACGGCAAGTTCACCAACAAGGACGGCGTGGAGCAGAACACCTGCGACATCATCGCCACCGAGATGCAACTGCTGGGCGGCCGTGAAGGCATGGGCGGCCCATCGGGCGGCGATGAAGACGGCGGTGGTGCGCCGCGCCGGGCGGCGCCGGCTTCGCGTCCTCCTGCGCCCGCGGCAAGCAAGCCGGCGGGCAAGCCTTCCAGCGGCTTCGAGGACATGGACGACGACATCCCGTTCTAAGCGGGCGCCGCAGTGGCTCGCTACGTGGCGTTCCTGCGCGGCGCGAGCCCGATGAACGCGAAGATGCCCGACCTGAAGCGCTGCTTCGAGGCCGCCGGCTTTATCAACGTGAAGACCGTGCTGGCCAGCGGCAACGTGGTGTTCGACACGCGCGCAACGTCGGACGCTGCGGTGGAAAGGAAGGCCGAAGCCGCGATGACCCAAGGCCTGGGCCGCAGCTTCTACACCATCGCGCGCAGCGTGACCGCGTTGACGGAAATGCTCGACGCCGATCCGTACGCGCGCTTCAACATCCCCGCGACTGCCAAGCGCGTGGTGACTTTCGTGCGTGAACCGCTGGGCGCCAAGGTCAAGTTGCCGATCGAGCTCGAAGGCGCGCGCATCCTGGAGACGACGGGTCGCGAGATCTTTACCGCGTATCTGCCGATGCCGGGCAATCCGGTGTTCATGAATCTGATCGAAAAGACTTTCGGCAAGGAGGTGACGACGCGCACCTGGGACACGGTCAAAAAGTGCGTTGCCGCCTGAGCTCGAAGGTGAGCTAGGACGCGATGCCCAGCCGCGTCCACGGCTGCTTGGCTTCGAGCTGCGTCACCAGCTTTTTCAGCGCGACGGCGCGGTAGCTTTCGAGGATGCACTTTTTCAGCAAGTCCTGCGGCGGCCGGGCGTCGGCGTCGAAATTCATCGTGACCCAGCCACTCTTGCCGAGCCCATAACCCGTCGGCTTCGCGAACGGGTGCTTGAGCACCTCTTCGCGGCTGACTGGCAATTTGCAAGAGATGCTGAGCGGCACGCCGGCGACGCTCATGAAGGCGAAGGTCTTGTTCTTCACCGCCAGGTCGTCGTGTTCCGGCCAGGGACTCTTGGAGTGCGCGCCAGGCAGGATGAGGCCCCAGGTTCGCAGAGCGCGGGCAACCGTGTCGTGCGATTTCGGCACGTGCTATTTCATCCGCCGCTTCGAAACGCTGCGCGGGACGCTCTTGGTCGATGCAATAAATTGCGCGAGCTGGTCAAGATCGTGTGCCCAGAAAAGTGCCAGCCCGCGCTCCTGGGCTTGCAGCAAGTTCGGCACTCCGAAGACCCCGGACAGCATCGCGGCGGGGACCACTTGTTCACTGCCGAAACCGCTGAGCCAGGATTCGGCTTTCGCTGCCGCATCGTTGTTGACGCGCTTGACGCTGTTAAGAACGCTGTTGGAAACCTTGCATTCGATAGCGAGCAAACGCGTGTCATGCAGCCGCACAACTATGTCTGCTTTCCGTGTGCCCAACATGCTTTCGCCACAAAACTGATTTTTGGAAGGACCATGCACGATGGTCCCGATCCGCGCGGGCGCAATCTCCTCCATGCCTTGAATGGTCAGAAACCCCTTGACCGCTTCCTCCTGCGTCCGCTTGGCGTTGTGTCTGCGCGCCGTCGCTACAGTCTGCGCCGCCATCAGGACAGCGGAGGACAACAGAGCCGACTCTAGTTGAGCCTTGGTTGGATCCGACCGGGAACCGAACCATGGAAAGCGATGGCGATCGACGCTTGCGTGAATGACCTCAAAGACCTTCCGCAGATCTGCACGATTGCGGCTGAGGGACCTGGGCGACATCGAACCGACATCGGCAATTTTTTTCAAATCATCCGCAGAGATTGGCGGACCTGCCAAGTACCTCAGCGCATTACCAAGGTTCGAGATGAAGACATCCGCAAGCTTCGCATCGGTAATCTTGCCGGAGCGAAGATTGTCCAGGGTGTCGAAGAGCTTTTCGAAACTGTCGCGTGCAGCCAGAAAGTGGGTCGTCCAAGCCTCAGTTGCGGCGAGTCGGCCCGAACGGAAAAGCTCCTCAGAACGCAGAACCTCGGCCTGAAGCTGTTCACGCGTCCACTTGACTGGGCCAATCATGTGAGGAGGGCCTCATGCGCCGGCAGCACGATCCGTTCGACCTCGCGTGGCTCGAACTTGGTCAGTCCGCCAGCGTAGACGCGGCCACTTGCCACATCAACATTGCTGTTCAACCAAGTCACGAGTTTCTTCAATGCCGACCGGGACATGGGGCCGCGGGGGTACAGGCCATGCGCCACGTTGATATGCCGGGCGCCGCAATCGTTGAGGGTGAATTGCGGCGGGCGGCGCGCCATGTACGTGCAGAGAATAGGCGCAGGTGCCTTCAGGCCGACCGACCACCACTCCTTTCGGTGGCGGGCTATGTATCCTTGATCAGCTCCGACAGACTTTGCCCAGGCGAGAAAGCGTTCAACACTTGCACGTTTTTCTCTGTCCATTGAGTCGAGATCATGCGGAATATCGATAACTCTGCGCAACTGCCCAGTGGAGCGCAGCGCGGCACCGGCTTGGATCAGATCACGTGCCTTTGTCACTGCGGGGAACAGGAAGGAATCAGGCACGGTACTCGAGTGGTCGCCGGCGATCCAAACCTGGTT
>JBKJTX010000266.1:0-13061 GCA_046590315.1 Ramlibacter sp.
ACCTCGCGTCGCGGCTGCAGGAAGTGGCGCGCGACATTGGCGAGCGGCTCGTCGTAGGACCCCAGGCTCGGGCCGGTATCGCGGTGCCGATGCGGCCCCTGGGCAAGATGAGTGTGCGCGGCCTGGCGGAGCCGATCGAGCTGTTCGGCCTGGACCGCCCGGCGTCCGTGTAGCGTTCGCCATGCGAATCGCCTTCAACGCCATTGCCTTGCTCTCCCCATTGAGCGGAATCGGTCAATACGCGATGGAACTCGCGACGCGGCTGGCTGGCGACCCGGCACACCAAGCCCAGTTTTTCTACGGCCTGGGGTGGAGTCGCGAAGTGAGGGCCGCCCCGCTACCGGCGGCGCGCACCTTGTTCCCGACTCTTCGCCGCCTGATCCCGAACTCCTATGCGATCAGCCGCTATCTGCAGGGAAGTAACTTCTCCCGAGTGGCCAAACGGGCCGGATTCGATGTCTATCACGAGCCAAATTTCCTGCCCTTCGCTTTTCGGGGCCCGACGGTCACGACCGTGCACGATCTGTCCTGGATCCGGTTTCCGCAGGCGCATCCGATCGAGCGGGTTCGCGCGATGCACCGCTATTTCGAACCCGGCCTGCGGCGTTCTTCCCTGATCCTTACCGACTCGGAATTCGTGAAGCGGGAGGTAATTGAAGTCTTCGGCATCGCTCCGGAACGCATCGTTTCAATACCGCTGGGCGTGGGGCCGCTGTTTCGACCCCATACGCCGCAGGAGACCCGGGCCGTGCTGGATGCCCAGGGTTTGACGCATGGCAACTACCTCCTGACCGTGGGGACGCTGGAGCCGCGCAAGAATCTGATCGCGGCATTGCGCGCACATGCGCAGCTGCCCGCAACTTTGCAGGACGCGTTTCCGCTGGTGCTCGCTGGCGGAAGGGGCTGGCACAACGACGCGCTGGACCGCGAACTCGAACCGCTGCTCGCCGCCGGCAGAGTGCGCGTCCTGGGCTATCTTTCGCGAACCGATCTCGCGGCGCTGATCGCGGGCGCCAACTCGCTGGTCTATCCGTCGATCTACGAAGGGTTCGGATTGCCCCCGCTGGAAGCGATGGCCTGCGGCGTGCCCACTATCGTGGCGAATGTTGCATCGCTGCCCGAGGTCGTCGGCGATACCGGGCTGTTGGTCGAGCCGCACGACCATTCTGCCCTGCGCGACGCGATGCGGCAGCTGATCGAAGCGCCGGAAGTCCGTGCAAGCCTCTCCGCACGGGCCTTGCTCCGGGCCGGCGGCTTCCGCTGGGACCGCTGCTATGCGGACACAATCGCGGCCTACCGCCGCGCGGCCGATTTGGGCTAAGCGCCTACTACGCGGCGCACGTCCGCGTCCACCATCATCGTGATGAGGCTCTCAAGCGAAGTAGTCGACTTCCATCCGAGCTGTTTGTGTGCCTTTCCGGGGTTTCCCAGCAGTACATCGACCTCAGCGGGACGGAAGAACTGCGGATCGATGACTACGTGGTCTTCGTATGCGAGTCCCACGTGCGCAAAAGCGATGCGGCACATCTCGCGAACTGTGGTGGTGGTTCCGGTGGCGACCACATAGTCGTCGCTCTTGTCCTGCTGCAGCATGCGCCACATCGCGTCCACATAGTCTCCCGCGAAGCCCCAGTCGCGTTTCGCGTCAATGTTTCCCAGGCGCAGCTCCTTTTGCGAGCCGTGCTTGATGCGGGCCACTGCATCCGTCACCTTGCGGGTCACGAACTCGATGCCCCGCAGCGGTGACTCGTGGTTGAACAGGATGCCGGTGCTGGCGTGCATGCCGAAGCTTTCACGGTAGTTGATCGTCATCCAATGCGCATAGAGCTTCGCTACACCGTACGGGCTGCGCGGATAGAAGGGAGTTTTTTCGTCCTGGCACTCGGCCTGGACCAAGCCGAACAACTCGCTCGTCGACGCCTGGTAGAAGCGGATGGTGGGGTCGGTCACACGGATCGCTTCCAACACGTTCGCAGCCCCCATCCCCGTCACCTGCCCAGTGAGCAGGGGCTGCTGCCATGATGTTCCAACGAAGCTCTGGGCGGCGAGGTTGTAGACCTCGCGAGCGCGGCTGTCGCGGATTGCCCGGATCACCGACGAAAGGTCGGACACGTCGCCATCCAGCAGCCTGACTTCTCCTTCGATGCCCAGCTCGCGCAAGCGCCATGAGGAATCGGAGGACCGGCGGGGCAGGATGCCGCAAACCGTGTAGCCCTTGCCGAGCAGAAGTTGCGCGAGGTAGGCGCCGTCCTGGCCGGTGATGCCTGTGATAAGTGCGGCACTTGTCATCGATCGAGTTCCTGTATCCAATATTCCGTCAGGCGGGTCAAAGTTTCGCGCAGTTCGACTTCTGGTTGCCAACCTGTCGCGGTGGTGAGCTTGGCGTGGCTGCCGCACATCCGGCGCTGCTCCGTGGGTCGCAGGCGTGCCGGGTCCACCGCTATTTCAGCGTCGATGCCGCTCAGTTCCACGAGCATTTTCAGTGCATCCCCAAGGTGAACCTCGCGGCCGGAGCATACGTTGTAGATGTCGCCGCGGACGCCCTTGGCCAGCAGGGCGAGATAGGCGCTGATCACGTCATTGACGTCGAGAAAGTCACGCGTCACGTTCAGGTCGCCGGCTGCGACGCGCGGTGCCTGCAGGCCGAGCTTGATGGCGGCCACCTCGCGCGCAAAAGCAGGAAGCGCGAAATCCGCCCGCTGACCCGGGCCGGTGTGGTTGAAGGGCCGCGCAATGACTACGTCCAAGGGGAGCGTGCGCACCCACTGCCGGCACAACATCTCGGCGGCGACCTTGCTCGTGGCGTACGGGCTGCGCGGGGCGGGTACGACCTCTTCGGTGACGGGCAACTTGTCTTCGGGCACGGCGCCGTACACATCGGCGCTGCTCACATACAGCATGCGCCCGCGAAAACCGGTGTCGGTCAGGGCTTGCAATAAGTTGGCAGTGCCGCACACATTTAATCGCAGGGTGGCCGCAGGATCGGCCCACGAAGCGGGCACATGACTCTGCGCGGCAAGGTGGATAATCCAGTCTGGCTCGTGTTCGCGCAGCATGTCACGCAGGGTTGCGGGATCGAGAATGTCGTGCTCGACCGATAGGGGACACCAAGCGACGGCTTGGTCGCTCTTTTGCAGAAATCCCTGCAGGGCCGTCCCCACAAATCCCAAATGGCCCGTCGCCAGCAACTTTGTCTGGTACTTCAAGGGTATTCTTCAATACAGTAAACAGGAGAGTTTAACAATGCGCCGTCGCCCCGCCCCGCGCCCATGAAGCGCCCGTTCGACCCCGACGAGGCTGTACAGAAGCTGGGCATGCTCCCTTTGCTGGCCGGCCTGAACGGGCGCACGCTGGGCACCATTGCCGGAGCGGCGACCTGGCGTGAAGCGGGCAAGCGGGAGCCGGTGCTTTTCAAAGGCTCCGCGGGTGACCACTTGCTTTTCCTGATAGAGGGCAGGCTGCAGGTGCTTGACGTGACGGAAAGTGGACGGGAGATTGGTCTTAATTTGCTGGTGGCGGGCGACTATTTCGGCGAGCTTTCGATCATTGACGGCGAGCCTCGCTCCGCGTCCGTGGTCGCGATGGAGCGCTCGGTGGTGGCGTTGCTGCCCAAGGCCCAAGCCTGGGAACTGTTCCGTCAAAACCCGCTGGTGGCGGAACGGGTGCTTTTGGGTCTGGCGCGCAAGCTTCGCAATGCCTCGGTCTACCAGACCATTCTCTGCCTGCCTAATGCGTCGCAGCGCGTGTTCGCCCTGCTACAGCGCCTCTGCAAGATCGCGCCGGGCGGCCTGGTGGTGATCGACCACCCACCCAAGCAGCAGTCGCTGGCGATCATGGCCAACACGAGCCGCGAAACCGTCTCGCGTGCGACCAAGATACTGACCGACGGGCACATCATTGAAAAGGACAATCAGCGCCTGATCGTGCGCGATCCCAAGGCCCTGGAACGGCTGGCGCTGCACGATGTCACGGTGGGCGCCAAGAGCCCGCGCGAAGGCGGGCAGGCGGCTCATCCGGTTGCCCGCCCGTAGATGTCGCTGAACCGCACGATGTCGTCCTCACCGAGGTACGCCCCGCTCTGTACCTCGATCATGACAAGATCCGCCTTACCGGGGTTCTCGACGCGGTGCTTCTTGCCAGCGGGTATATAAGTCGATTCATTGGTCATGATCAGAAAATCGCGCTCGTCGCAGATGACCCTGGCCGTTCCGTTCACGACGACCCAATGCTCGCTGCGGTGGTGGTGCATCTGCAGCGACAGCGCCGCGCCGGGCTTCACTTCAATCCGCTTGATCTTGTAGCCAGGACCGCCTTCGAGCACGGTGTACGTGCCCCAGGGCCGGGTCACTGTCCGGTGCAGCCGGTAGGTTTCATGGCCGCGCAGCTTGAGCAGTGCGACCACTTCCTTCACCTGCTGCGTGCTGCCCGCGTCAGCGATCAACAACGCATCCGGCGTGTCGATGACCATCACTCCGCGCAACCCTACAGCGGCGATCATGCGATCCTCAGCCCGAATGAAGCAGTCCTTACAGTCCAGCAATACCGAGTCGCCCTGTACGCGATTGCCATCGCCGTCCGGTTGCACCAGCCCGGCCACGGCAGTCCAAGAACCGATATCGTTCCACGAGAAATGCGTGGGCAGCACGACCAGGTTGCGGCTGGGCTCCATCACGGCATAGTCGACCGAAATGCCCTCCAGTAGTGAGAAACTGGCTTCGGGAAGCTCCACCAAGGCACCTACGGCGTCCTGAGGTGGCACCTGGCTCCAACAAAAGGAAACTCCCTGCCCGAGCTCGGGCCGATGCGCCGCCAGCTCATCGAGCAGCGTCTGCGCCCCCATGCAGAACATTCCGCTGTTCCACAGAAAATTTCCGCTTGTTAGATAACCCTGCGCAGTGAGCGCATCCGGTTTTTCCACAAAGCGCAGGACATGGCGCGCCAGTCCGCTTTCCACAACGTCGCCAGCTTCTATATAACCGTAGCCGGTGTCCGCCGATACCGGGCGAATGCCGAAAGTGACGAGCTTGCCTTGGGCCGCGAGCACCGCAGCCTGTTGCACCGCCTGCTGAAACTCCTCCGCCGGCTCGATCAGGTGATCCGCCGGCAAAACCAGCAGCAGCGCGTGCGGCCCGACATTGGCCTTGACCCAATGGGCAGCTGCCGCAATGGCTGCCGCCGTGTTCCTGCCGACCGGCTCCAGCAGGTAGGAAACCTGAATATCGGCCGGGCGGCCCATCGTGCGCGCCACCTCGTCCTTGGAAATGAAGTAGTAGTCGCGGTTGGTCACCACCAGCAGCTTGCCAACGGTGGCAGCTTTGGCAGCGCGCTGCACGGTCTTGCCCAAAAGTGTTTGCCCGTCGGGCAGCTGCATGAAGGGCTTGGGATGGCCTTCACGCGAAACCGGCCAGAGTCGCGTCCCCGCGCCGCCCGAAAGTATGACGGGCACGACGACAGGCGCCAGAGGTTCTCGGTGTGTCAAATGTGCTTTCCTTCCTGCGGCAATTCTAGAGTGACCGCGGCAACTTCGCGATAGAGATCGTGGTAAGCCTGCGCCATGCGCCGGGCCGAGAAGAGCTCGCCGAAGCGGCGGCGCGCCGCGACCCCCATCTCCAGTGACCGCCAGGGCTCACTGTACATTTCCTGCATGGCCCGGCGTAGCGCTTGCGGGTCTTCCGGGGGCACCGCCCAACCGGTCACGCCGTCGAGATTGATGAACGAAGTGCCGGTGCCGATCTCGCAGGTGATCATGGGCTTGCCGCACATTGCGGCTTCTACCAGCGACATGCCGAATGCTTCGGAACGCAGGTGCGAGGGGAACACGAAACCGCGCGCGAGTTGGAGCAGGCACATCTTGTCGTCGTCGCTCACAGCACCGAGGAAGCAAATGTTATCCAGTCCTTCGCGCGTGGCCTGCTGTTGGAGCGCTGCCGCTTCGGGTCCGGAACCTGCCACCACAATGCGTCCCACGAAACCGTTGGCGGCCCGCAGCAAAGTTTCCAGGCCTTTGTAGTAACGCAAGACGCCGACGAATAAAAGGAAGTCCTCGCCGACACGGGTGCGCCAATCGGCCACCGCCTGTGGGGACACGGCCGGGTAGCTGTTCTCGTCGACGCCATTGGGGATGACCCGCACATGGGCGCCGAGCGCTCTCAGCACGGGGCTGGAATCGCGGTATTGGGGCGAGGTCGCGACCACCGCGTCTACGGAACGCAAGAAGCGGTTCATGAGTGGCGTGTAAGCTTTGAGCAGCCACTGCTGCCGCACGATGTCTGACTGGTAGGAAACGACGCTTGGCTTGCCTCCCGCGCACAGCGCATGCAGCAAATCGGCGAACGGCCAGGGAAACTGGTAGTGCACCACGTCGGCCCATGCCAGCTGGCGGCGGAACTCGCCGAAAGCGCCCAACGACATGGGATTGGAGGAGATTTCCGCCGTGGTGCGGCTGCGATGGACTTCGCCTTCGGGCCGCCGCAGCACGGCGGGCGCCGCGTCTTTGCTTAGCGTGTAGATGCGGCACTCGTCACCGAGCGCAACCAAGCCCGTGCCCAGTTGCGCGATGACCTGCTCAATTCCCCCTACCGTGTCGGGATAGTAGCTTTTGTAAACGTGGAGGATTCTCATGGAGGGCATAGGCCTGTTAGTCCCATGGGCCCTGCTGCGGCACGCGGGCTCGGGCGCCGCAACATTCTAAGCGGTCAAAAGTGAATGCCGCGCATCATCTGCTGCATTGCGATGGCCTCGGGCGAGAGCTGGGGCTTGACGCCCTTGTCCCCTTTCGCGGCGGACGAGTCGGGGAACATTCTGAAGCTCGTGTTCATCGCGATCTGCGCAACACGTGGGAGCAGCGCGTGCAGCAGTTGGCCGGTGATCCCCAGGCGCGTGGCGATGCGCACCGGTTTGCTGATGCAAGCATCGGCAATCAGGTCGGCCGCTTCTTCTGGCGCCAGCGTGGGCACGTTGTTGTAGATGTTGGTCGGCGCGATCATCGGCGTGCGGACCAGCGGCATGTTGATGGTGGTGAACGTGATGCCGCGATCGGCGAACTCGCTTGAGGCGCAACGGGTCCATGCGTCCAGCGCCGCCTTCGATGCGACGTACGCCGAGAAGCGAGGCGCGTTGGTCAACACGCCGATCGAGCTGATGTTGACGACGTGTCCTTTGCGCTTGGTCGCCATGCCAGGCAAGAGGCCCATCGTCACCCGCAAGCAGCCGAAGTAGTTCAGCTGCATGGTGCGCTCGAAATCATGGAAGCGGTCGTAGCTCGCCTCGATCGCGCGGCGGATCGAGCGGCCGGCGTTGTTGATCAGGAAGTCGACGCCGCCGTGGTTTTCGATCAAGACCTGAATAAATCGGTCGCAGTCGGCCATGTCCGCGATGTCGGCGGCGTAGGCGATGAATTCATACCCTTTCGCCTGAGCTTCCTTGCAGGCTTGGTCCAGCTTGTCCTGGTCGCGCCCGCAGATGAGGGTGGTGGCTCCCGCCTCAGCGAACTTGTGCGCGGCTGCGAGGCCGATGCCCGAAGAACCGCCGGTGACGAGCACCACCTTGCCGCCCACGGTGCCGCGCAACGTCCGGTCGATGTGCAGATCGGGGTCGAGGTGGCGCTCCCAGTAGTCCCACAGCCGCCACGCGTAGTCCTTGAGATTCGGCACCTTGATACCCGACCCCTTCAGCGCCAACTGCGTTTCGCGGCTGTCAAAGCGCGTAGGGTAATTGACGAAGGTCAGAATGTCTTCGGGCAACGCCAGATCCTTCAAGATCGCGTTGCGCACGCGCCGGATGGGCGCCACAGCCATCAGGCCCTTCTTCACACTCTTGGGGATGAAGCCGAGCAGGGCGGCATTGACGAACAGATTCATCCGCGGCGCATGGCCCGCCCGGCTGAAAATGTCCAGCACGTCGCCGACCCGGTAACCCACTGGGTCGACCAGATGGAAGCAGCGCTTGGCGATGTTGGCCTGGTGGCTCAAAAAGTCGAGCGCATCGACCACGTAATCGACCGGCACGATGTTCACACGCCCGCCCTCCAGGCCCACCATTGGAAACCACGGCGGCAGCAACTGCCGCATGCGCTGGATCAGCTTGAAGAAGTAGTAGGGCCCGTCGATCTTGTCCATCTCGCCGGTTTGGCTGTCTCCCACCACCATGGCTGGGCGGTAGACCGTCCACGCGCCTTTGTATTCCTTGCGCACGATCTTCTCGCTCTCGTGCTTGGTCATGAAGTACGGGTGGTCGTAGTTCTCGGCTTCATCGAACATGTCCTCGCGGAACACACCCTCGTAGAGGCCCGCGGCCGCGATCGACGACACGTGATGGAAATGTGCTGCGTCGATGGCTTTGGCGAATTCAACCGTGTTGCGCGTGCCGTCGACGTTCACGGCGACCTGACTCTCTTCGTCGGCCGAGAGGTCGTATACCGCCGCCAGATGGTAGAAATGGTCGATCTGGCCTTTGAGTTTTTTCACCTCGTCGGACGCGACGCCCAGCTTCTTGGCGGTAAGGTCCCCGAACACCGGCACAGCGCGCGCAGCCGACACGGCCCAATATTCGCGCAGCGCGGCGACCTTGCCTTCGCTCTCTTTTCGAATCAGAAAGTGCACGACCGAGCCCTTGCGTGCGAGCAGCTTCTTGACCAGCCGCTTGCCAATGAACCCGGTGGCGCCGGTGATGAAATATTGCATGGGGAGGTCTCCGGGGATGTAGTGGCTCGTTGTTCGTTGCAGGGGCATTCTTGCCGAAAGCCGGAGGCCCATCATTCCGCACAAACCCGGCGCTGCCTAGGCCCTGCCGCCTAGCGCTTTAGGAGCGAGCACCTAAATTGCGGCGGGCACATGGGCTTAAAGTCGCTTCATGCGCTGGCTTGAGCGAAGCAGCGCGACCTCAAACATTGGAGTACACCATGGTCACGAAAATGCATAAATCGGCCAGCGCCGACACGAAGTCCCCGTCGCAACTCTCGGGCTCCATCAAGGAGTCGGCGCAGCAGATCTGGTTGGCCGGCCTCGGCGCCTTCGCCAAGGCGCAGCAAGAAGGCAGCAAGGTGTTCGATTCCCTGGTCAAGGATGGGGGTGCGATCCAGCGCAAGACCCAAGCCGCGGCCGAGGAAAAGATTTCTGAAGCCACGAGCCGCATGGCCACGATGGCAACCGACATCTCGTCGAAGGCGTCCGGCCAATGGGACAAGCTTGAAAACATTTTCGAGGACCGAGTCTCCAAGGCGCTGAACAAACTGGGGGTTCCGTCCGCCAAGGACATCGACGCCCTTGTCGCGCGCATCGACGAGCTCAATCGCAACGTCGCCAAGCTGAGCGCCAAGAGTGGCGGCAGGGCCGCTCGGCCGGCCTCGAGCGCCACCGGCAAGCCCACCGCCAAGCGTGCAGCCAAACGTGCTTCGACGCGCAAACCGGGTTGACGCTTCGGCGCTGAAGCACAGGGCGCCTTGGCGCCTTTTCTTTTGGCCGTTGGCTTTGCTGCGACGCAGCACAACGCCTCAACCCGGACCCCTACACTGACCGCTCATGACGACGAAGAAAAATCGCAAACCGAGGATCGCGCTGGCTCTTGCCGGCGGTGGCCCGCTCGGCGCGATTTACGAGATCGGCGCCCTGTGCGCACTCGATGAAGCGCTTACCGGACTCGATTTCACGGCGCTGGATCACTACGTCGGCGTCTCGGCGGGCGGTTTCATCGCAGCGGGTCTGGCCAACGGCATGTCGCCACGCGAGCTGTGCGCAGCGTTCATCGAAACCGACAACACCGCAAGCGATGTGTTCGACCCTTCGTGGCTGCTGGTGCCTGCTTACCGCGAGTTCGCGCGCCGCGCGCTCCTGTTTCCGGTATTGGCCGCGTCGGCGTTCTGGGAAGCAACCGTCGGACGACGCTCGCTCACGCATTCGCTCGAGCGACTGGGGCCCTGCCTGCCCACCGGCATCTTCTCCAACGAAGAAGTCGACCGCCGCCTGGCGATGCTGTTCACCCGCAACGGCCGTACCAACGACTTTCGTCGCCTCAAGTCGCAATTGACGCTGGTAGCGACCAACCTCGACACTGGCGAAGCAGCGCCCTTCGGCCGCCCGGGTTGGGACCACGTGCCCATCTCCAAAGCCGTGCAGGCCAGCTCGGCGCTGCCGGGATTGTTTCCGCCGGTACTGATCGATGATCAGCACTTCGTCGATGGCGCGCTGAAAAAGACACTGCATGCGTCAGTCGCGCTCGACGCCGGCGTCGACCTCATGCTGTGCCTCAATCCGTTGGTGCCTTTTAACTCTACGGAGGAGGAAACGGCGCCGGCCCTGCGGCGTGACGGGTTGCCGGAAAAACGCAGGATTCCACGCATTGCGGACGGTGGCCTGCCGGCGGTATTGAGCCAGACCTTCCGCTCCATGATCCATTCGCGCATGGAACTCGGGATGAAGCATTATGAAAGCGCGTATCCGGGCACCGACATCATCCTGATCGAGCCCGATCACCGCGACGCGGAGCTGTACCTGGCCAACACCTTCGGCTACGGCCAGCGCCGCCAGCTCGCCGAGCACGCTTATCAGCAGACACGGGTCTTGCTGCGATCGCGCCGCGGCACCATCTCCGCCCAGCTGGCGCGGCACGGGATCCAGCTCGCAGCGCACGTGTTGGACGATCCGCGGCGCCGGCTGGTCGCGTCGCACCCGGTGGCCACGCGGATGGGTCGCGCCATCACCTCGCTGCAGGAAGCGCTGGACGACCTGGGCCATGTTTTGCAGCCCGCGCTGGCGCAGTCACGCTAAACAGCATGGCCAAGAAAGCCCCGCGCCGCACGGCCGAGCGCATCCTCGAGGTGACGCTGGACCTGTTCAACCGTTTCGGCGAGCCCAACGTTTCCACCACGTTGATTTCCGCCGAGCTGAACATCAGTCCGGGCAATCTGTACTACCACTACCCGGCGAAAGACGAGCTGATCAATTCGCTGTTCGATCGCTACGAGCGCGCCCTGTCTGAACTGCTCAATGCGAGCGACGGCGTGCGCGACGTCGAAGACGCCTGGTTTTTCATGCACACGCTCTTCGAGCTGATCTGGCAATACCGTTTCCTCTACCGGGACTTGAACGACCTGCTCTCCAAGAACCGGCGCCTGGAAACCCACTTCCAGTGGGTGCTGAAGAACAAAACCCGCGCGGTCAAGTCCCTGCTCGATGGCATGAGCCGTTCGGGTGCCGTGACGATCGACTCGCGCGAATTGGAGCCAACGGCAACCAGCATGGTTGTGGTGCTGACCTACTGGCTGAGCTACGAGTACGTGCGCGACCCGCGCCGTGCGCTCGAGCCCGAGAGCGCGCAATTGGCTTTGCTGCGCGGCGCCCATCACGTCCTCAATCTGCTGGTACCCTATCTCGAACAAGGCCAGCGGATGCATTTGCTCGGACTGGTATCGGCCTACAGCAGCACTGCATCGGAACGATAGAAGCGAGAACCCAGAAGTGGAGACAACCATGGCCAGATGGACCGCCTTCCCGCATACGGGCGAATATCCTTTTGACGCCGCCAGTCTGAAAAAACATTGGGCCCGCCTGCACATCGGCGACGCGGAGCCCCTGCCCCCGGACCCGGCTGTGCTCGAAGCCTGGGCGCTTTTCCACAGCGGCGAATTCCTGAGATCCGCCGAAGCAGGCTTGGCGGCTGGCGGCGACGGCATCACGGCGGCGAACAAGGCCACGGCGATCTACGCGAACTACCTGGAGAAGAAGGAGAAGAACAAGCTGGACCTTTTCATCGAGGTCGCCGAGCGCGCCGAAGCGCAGGCGAGCCGGGACCCAAAAAATCCCAACGCCTGGTTCTGGCAGGCCTATGCCCTGGGACGTTACAGCCAGGGCATCAGCGTGGCCAAGGCGCTGGCACAAGGCCTGGGGAGCAAGGTGAAGGATGCGCTAGAGCGCACCATCAGACTTCAGCCCAAGCATGCCGATGGGCACATTGCCCTCGCCGCCTTCCATGCCGAGGTGATAGACAAGGTGGGCTCGCTGATTGGGGGCATGACGTATGGCGCCAAGAAAGACACCGGCCTCAAGCTGTTCCAAGACGGCCTGAAGATCGATCCAGGCTCCGCGATCGGGATGACCGAATATGCCAATGGCCTGGTCATGCTCGAAGGTGACAGGAAGATGAAGGACGCGACCAAGCTCTATGAGCAGGCCGCCGGCACCAAGCCGATGGACGCGATGGAGCGCTTGGGCGTGGAACTGGCTCGGGCCGAACTCGACGATTAGGCCCTCCAACCGCAGAACGTCGCATCCGGTCAGCAGCCCGCGCCCTTGGCCTACACCGCGTCTGCGGTTGAGACCGCAGACTGCACCCATGGATATATTCAACGCCCTTCTCCAGAGTCACGAAGTTCAGCGCGCGCTGTGCAAGCGGCTTCTCGCTGCGATCGGCGAGCCCGATCAGCGCCAATCCGTCTTCGACGAATTGAAGACCGAGCTCGCGGCACATGAAACCGCCGAAGAGCGAGCCTTCTACGTTCCTCTGATCGCGCACGACGAAACAGTTGACACTGCGCGCCACGGCATCTCGGAGCACCACGAGATGGACGAGATGGTGGAAGAGCTGGACAAGATGGACGGCGGGTCTGCCGAATGGCTCGAAACTGTGGGCAAACTGGTGCATCGCATCGAACATCACCTCAAGGAAGAGGAAGAAAAGTTCTTCCCGCAAGCACGCGAGGTTTTGTCACGCCAGGAGCAAAAGGCGTTGGGGGAGCCGTACCAGGACGAGCACGACCGATTGAAGGCGAAAGAGGAGAGTGCCGGGTAGGTCGGGAGCAGGTGGTAGGCGCGCATCTCGCCTTGCGGGGCATCTAGCCCCTTCAGGCTCGGGAATGAATCTGCTGGTCGATCCCGCTTCGCGGGACCCTCGCCCTTCGCAGATTCATTCTCCCCACGGCAACATCAACGTCACAAGAGAAAGCCTCGCGAATTCGGGCTCGAACTCATCGATGATCTTCTGCGGTTGCGGACACAGCGTGGTGTCGGTTATCACGCCGAACTGGACGCCACCCCCGTAGCTCAAGATTGACACACCCAGCCCAATGT
>JBKJTX010000271.1:0-2948 GCA_046590315.1 Ramlibacter sp.
GGCTGGATGAACTGGGCCGGCGGCGATCCGCTACTCAATACCTTCATCAACTACCCCGAGGGCGAACTCGCGCGCCTCATCTTCCACGAGCTCGCGCACCAGGTCCTTTACGCCAAGGACGACACCATGTTCAACGAGTCCTTCGCGACGGCGGTAGAGCGTCTGGGCGGCGCGCGCTGGCTGGAGACCGAGGGCGCACCTGCGGCTCGTGAGGAGTACGTGCAATACAACGGCCGGCGCAATCAGTTTCGGGCCCTCACGCAGGCCACCAGGAAACGTCTGGAGCAGGTGTACGTGCAGCCGGGCGACCCGGCGCGCGAAGCCGGCAAGCAAAAAGCGATGCAGGTGTTCCGCGAGCAGTTCGCGCAGCTGCGCGCGAGCTGGCCCGGGGATCCCGCGCGCTATCGGGCCTACGACCGCTGGGTGGCCGAGGCCAACAACGCGTCGTTCGGCGCGCAAGCGGCTTATGACGACCTGGTGCCCGGATTCGAAGCGCTGTTCGCTCGCGAGGGCCGCGATTGGATGCGGTTCTACGATGCAGCCAAACGGTTGGCCGCCATGCCCAAAGACCAGCGCCATCAACTACTGAAGGAGACCGGCAGTGCCTGACATCCACATCACGCGCGACCACAAACTGGGCTTGCTCGCCGCGCGCAAGCTGGCTTTTCGCTGGGCGGAGACTGCGGAGGAGAAGCTGGGCATGGAATGCACGTACGAAGAAGGCAAGAGCGCCGACCTGGTGACATTCACGCGTGCAGGTGCCAACGGCGAATTGAAAGTGACCAAGGACAAGTTCGAGCTCGACGCGCGCCTGGGCTTTTTGTTAGGCGCCTTCAAGGACCGCATCGAGGGCGAGATCGTGAAGAACCTGGACCTGCTGTTGGCCGAAAAGGAGCCGCTCAAGGCGTTCGACCAGGCACTGGCGCAGCGCGCCGCGGCCAAAAAAACGCCCGCCAAAAAGGCGCCGGCCAGGAAGAAGGGCTGAGCTATGCGACGGGCGCCGAGGTATGTCAAGGCGGAAGCGCGGGCAGCGGCGATCCATTCGCCTGAGGACGTGAGCGGAAGTCAGCTAAGCGAGTCGATCAGGTCGATGTACTGCTGCATCGCATCTTCACTCGAAGTGCCTTTGACGCCGTGCCACGCATCCCACTTGGCGCGGCCCACCATGTCGCCGAAGCCGGGCTTCTTCTCGCTGTTGTCGCCGGCCGTGGCCTGCTTGTACAGCGCATAGATCTTCAGCAACGAGGCGTTGTCCGGACGCTCGCTGAGGTTCTTGGAGCCGGCAACGGCGGATTCGAAATCGGCTTTGAGGTCGGCCATGAAAATTTCCTTGCTGTTCTCGTTGGGGTGAATCGACTACCCGCACGCGGGGCCTGCGGGTAACTTCGCGGTATCTTACGGCCAGCCGAGCGCCCAGAATAGGGCGCCGCCCCCACAACCATCACCCGGAGACAAGCGCATGGTCACCCGCATCGCCGCCCAGCCAGTGGCGCAACCAGTTGCACGAGGCGCCGGGGCTACTGCACTTCAAGCAGCCAAAGCGGTGCGCACCAACACGGCGCGTGCCGCCAGCGGAATGTTGGGACTGTCCGGCGAGCGCATGACGAAGGTCGACACCGCGTGGCTGCGCATGGACTGCCCGAGCAACCTGATGATGATCATCGGGGTCTGGACGTTGAAACCGGGCATCACCTACCAGGAGCTGTGCCAGCGCGTCCAGGAACGGCTCTTGAAGTACAGCCGATTCCGCCAGCGCGTGGCGCAAGACGCCGCCGGCGCCACGTGGGTGGAGGACACGAAGTTCGACATGGAGCGCCACGTCGTGCGCGAAAAACTGCCGCGGCGCGCCAATGCGAAGCAGCAGACCGCGTTGCAGGACCGTGTGGCGGAACTGGCCATGCAGCCGCTCGATCCCAACCACCCGTTGTGGCAGTTCCACCTGGTGGAGGACTACCAGGGCGGCAGCGCGCTCCTCGTGCGCATCCACCATTGCATCGCCGACGGCATTGCACTTATCTCCGTGACGTTGTCACTCGTTGACGGCGGCGAGCCACCCCCCGAGCGCAGGAAAAAACAGCCCACGACAGGCGCCGAGGACTGGATCGCCGACACCCTCATCAAGCCCTTCACGGATATCACTGTGAAGGCGCTGGGAGCGGCGGGTGAGGGCGCCGTGCGCTCGCTCGGCATGCTCCGTGACCCGCACAAAGGTATTGCAGGTTCGCTCGATCTCGCCAAACTCGCTTTCCAGGTGGTGAGCGATGCCGCAGCGCTGGCACTGATGCCCGACGACTCCACGACACGTTTGAAGGGAAAGCCCGGCCTGGCCAAAAGCGTGGCTTGGTGCGAGCCGCTGCCGCTCGATGAAGTACGCGCGGTGAGCAAAGCGCTCAATTGCTCAATCAACGACGTGCTACTCAGTTGCGTGGCCGGCGCGATCGGACAGTATTTGCGCGCGTTGGGTGACGACGTCACTGGGCAAGAGATTCGCGCCATGATTCCCGTGAACCTGCGTCCGCTCGACCAGGCCTACAAATTGGGCAACCGCTTTGGACTGGTACCGCTGGTCCTCCCGATCGGTATGGACAACCCGGTTGAGCGCGTGTACGAAGTGCGGCGGCGTATGAATGCACTCAAGGGGAGCACGCAGCCGCTGTTGGCGTTCGGATTGCTGGCCGTGGCCGGGCTCCTGATCAAGCCGGCGCAAGAAGCAATGCTGAGCCTGTTCGGAAAGAAGACGACGGCGGTGATGACCAACGTGCCCGGACCGCGCGAGAAGCTGAAGCTGCTCGGCTCGACCCTGGAGCAATGCATGTTCTGGGTGCCGCAATCCGGCGACATTGGGCTGGGTGTGTCAATCTTGAGCTGCGGACACAGCGTGGTGTCGGTTATCACGCCGAACTGGACGCCGCCCCCGTAGCTCAAGATTGACACACCCAGCCCAATGT
>JBKJTX010000368.1:0-5478 GCA_046590315.1 Ramlibacter sp.
GATGCCCGAATCCTGCCGCTCGCTGCGCGCTGCGACTGCCATGGTCACGTCGAGCAACGTCATCACCGCGCCGCCGTGCAGCACCGCGAACGAGTTCAAATGCTCAGGTGCGGGCGCGTAGCGGATCTCGCTGCGCCCCCCTTCGAACAACACCAGTTCAAAGCCCAAATGATTGACAAAGGGAATTTCTACACCGCCGCCAAAGTCCATCGGTTCAGCCTCCCGTGATGACGCTGGCGCCACCATCGACTGCAAGCCACTGACCGGTGATATGCTTGCCCGCGTCGGATGCATAGAGCAACGCGATGCCCTTCAAGTCTTCGTCATCGCCCAAGCGTTTGAGCGGCGCCTTGGCAGCCAGGTTGTCTTCGCCGAGGCGGTCCAACGTGACCTGTGTCATCTTGCTTGGGAAGAACCCAGGGCAGATGGCGTTCACGGTGATGTTGTACTTGCCCCATTCGCAGCCCAATGCTTCGGTGAGGCTGATCACCGCACCCTTGGAAGTGTTGTACGCCAGCATCTGGAGTTCCGGCGGGTTACCACCCAGACCGGCGATCGACGCGATGTTGATGATGCGTCCGTACCGTTTGGAGATCATGCTGTGCTTGGCGATGTGCTGGGCGAGTATGAAGTAGCCGCGCACGTTGAGATTCATCAACTTGTCCCAGGCCTCCACCGGATGATCTTCGGCGGGCGCGCTCCAAGCCGCACCGGCGTTGTTGACGAGGATGTGGACGTCTCCCATGCGCTGCAGGGTCTCGTCGGCGAGTTTGCGGATGTCCTCTTCCTTGCCGCAGTCTGCGGCGATCCAGCGCGCATCGATGTCTGCAGCCTGCAGTTCCGCTGCAGCCTCTTCCAGGTCAGCCGCCTTGCGCGAGGTGAGCATAATGCGCGCGCCGGCCTTGCCCAATGCGTGCGCCATTTGCAGGCCGAGGCCGCGGGAGCCGCCGGTAATAAGGGCCGTCTTGCCCTTGAGGTCGAAGATTTGCGCTGGGGTTGGGGTCACTTTTTTTTGTTTCGTTGAGGGGTAAGCGGGGGCACTTACCAGCGTGAGCGGACCCAGATGAGGACGGCGCCGGTCACAGCCAAAATCGTGCCCACGGCGACCAGTGCCCACGCCGCGCCAGCATCGCGGTTCAGGCTCGCCAAGCCGATCACGACACTGAAGAGGCCGCCGTAAATGAATGTCCAGACGAGCCGCTCGACCCAGGCCATAGTCTTGGCCGAAGCCATCAGAAGGCGTCCTCAGCCATGTCGGCGCAGGTTGAGTCGCGGCTTGTGACTACGCCCAGCCAAGCGGGAATCTTCGGCAGTTCGTAGCGATAGAAGTAGCGCAGCGCAGTCATCCGGCCCACATGCACCGGGCTTGCGTCGCGGGCAGGTATGGCAAGGGCCACATCCAGCCAGATCCAGGCGAGCACCATGTGCCCGGAGGCCTGCATGTAGGGAACAGCATTCGCGAGCGCTTCGCCCGGATTACCGGTCGCCCATGCGGCACGAGTGGCAGCATCGACTTGTTGCAGCGCTTTGACGAGGGGATCCACATACTCGGCGAGATCGGCCCGTTTTGCAGCGCGTTCCATGGTGGCGGCAATCCGCTGGGCGAGCAGGTCCAATCCGCGTCCGCTTTCCATCAGCACCTTGCGGCCGAGCAGGTCGGCGGCCTGAATCCCGTGCGTGCCTTCGTGGATCATGTTCAGCCGGTTGTCGCGCCAATACTGTTCCACCGGGAAGTCGCGCGTATAGCCGTAGCCGCCATGGATCTGAATTGCGAGCGAGTTCGCCTCCAAACACCATTCGCTGGGCCAGCTCTTGGCGATCGGGGTGAGCACCTCCAGCAGCAGACGAGCCTCGTTCGCGGCTTCGGGATCTCCGGTGTGCTGCTCGTCCACCAGGCGCGCGCAGTACAACTCCAGCGCCAACGCGCCTTCGCAATACGACTTCTGCGCAAGCAGCATGCGCTTGACGTCGGCGTGCTCGATGATGCGCACTTGTGGCTGTGAGGGGTCCTTACCGGCAGGTCCGAGTGGGCGACCTTGCGGCCGGTTTTTAGCGTAGTCGAGCGAAGCGTAGTAGCCCGCCATGCCCAACATGGTTGCGGCCGTGCCGACACCGATACGCGCTTCGTTCATCATGTGGAACATGCAGCGCAGGCCTTCGTGCGGCCGGCCGACGAGGTAGCCTACAGCGCCAGCTTCACCGCCCACCGTGAATTTGCCTTCTCCGAAATTCAGCAGCGTGTTCGTGGTGCCGCGCCAGCCCAGTTTGTGGTTCAGCCCCGCGAGCACGACGTCGTTGCGCTCGCCGGTGAGTTGGCCCTGGGTGTCGACCAGCTTCTTCGGCACGATGAAAAGCGAGATGCCCTTGGTGCCGGGAATCAGTTTTCCATCAGGTCCGGGAATTTTCGCCAGCACGAGGTGGATGATGTTTTCGGCGAGCTCGTGTTCACCCGCCGAGATCCACATCTTGTTGCCCTTGATGCGGTAGCGCGGGCCGAGTGGGTCAGACTCGAAATTCGTACCATCCGGCGTTGCGCGGGTGACGATATCGGAGAGCGATGAGCCCGCCTGCGGCTCCGACAGGCACATGGTGCCGGTGAAGCGCCCCCCGAATTCGTTGCGGGCGAACACCTGTTTCTGTATCTCGGTGCCGTGCACCATCAGCAGGTTGGCATTGCCCTTGGTCAGCAGGCTGGAGCCCATGCTGACGGACGCAATTGCGAAGAAGCCGTTGGCCGCCGCCTCGATCGTGTAGGGCAGCTGCATGCCGCCTTCCTCGTAGTCCTGCGCAGCGCTCACCATGCCCGAGTCGACATAGGCGCGATGTGCGTCATGCGTCGCCTGGGGCAGGATCACCTTATCGCCGTCGAATCGAGGCTCTTCCGTGTCGACCAGGCGATTGAACGGCGCGTACTTCTCCCGCGCGATCCGCTCACAGGTGTCGAGCACTGCCGAAAACGTCTCTCGCGAGTGGTCCGAAAAGCGCGACCTCTCGGTCAGCGCTTCGGCGTGGAGCCAGTCGTACAACAGGAAGTCGAGAGTGGGACGCAGTGACATCTTTATTGGGCCGTCATCTCCGCGAGGAAAATTTAGAGAACCTCGAACACGCCCGCGGCGCCCATGCCGCCGCCAATGCACATCGTCACGCACACCTTCTTGGCGCCGCGCCGTTTGCCTTCGATGAGCGCATGGCCCGTGAGGCGTTGGCCCGACACGCCATAGGGATGGCCTAGCGCGATCGCCCCGCCGTCCACGTTCAGCCGCTCGGTCGGAATGCCCAGGTTGTCGCGGCAGTAGATCACCTGCACCGCGAACGCTTCGTTCAGTTCCCACAGGTCGATGTCGCTGACCTTCAAGCCGAGCTTCTTCAGCACCTTCGGAATCGCAAACACCGGTCCGATCCCCATCTCGTCCGGCTCGCAGCCGGCCACCGCAAAGCCCAGAAAGCGACCCAGAGGCTTCAGGTTGTTTTTGCTGGCGTACTCCTCGCTCGTCACGACGCAAGCACCGGCGCCATCGGAAAACTGGCTGGCGTTGCCGGCCGAAATGACACCGCCCGGCAACGCCGGCTTGATGCCACTGATGCCTTCTTTGGTGGTGCCTTCGCGGGTGCCTTCGTCTTTGGTGACGGTGACCTCTTTCGTGCGCAGACCCATCACTGCGTCGGCCACGCCGGCCTTGACGGTGATCGGCGCAATTTCGGCGTCGAACCTGCCTTCGGCTTGCGCAGCGCAGGCCTTCTGCTGGCTCAGCGCACCATACTCGTCCATCGCCTCGCGCCCGATGTTGTAGCGCTTGGCGACTTGCTCGGCGGTCTGCAGCATCGACCAGTAAATTTCGGGCTTGATCTTGTCGAGCGCCGGGTCCTTCATCATGTGGGTGTTCATTTCCTGCTGCACGCAGGAGATGCTCTCCACACCGCCGGCAACAAACACGTCGGCTTCGCCGGCGATGACGCGCTGCGCCGCCAGTGCGATGGTCTGCAAGCCCGACGAACAGAAGCGATTCACCGTGACACCCGACACGGTAACCGGCATGCCGGCCATCATGGCGATCTGGCGCGCAATGTTCGCGCCGGTGGCCCCCTCGGGGTTCGCGCAACCCATGATCACGTCTTCAACGGCCGCGGCATCGATGCCCGCGCGCTGGATCGCGTGCTTGACGGCATGGCCGCCGAGCGTTGCGCCATGGGTCATGTTGAAGGAGCCTTTCCAGCTCTTGGCCAGGGGCGTGCGGGCGGTGGAGACGATAACTGCGTTGGTCATGGCGATGGCCTTTCTTGGGATGCGTTGCGATCAGCTAAAACTCTTGCCTTCTGCGGCCAGGCGCACAAGCAGCGGCGCTGGTTCCCAGAACTTCGCGTCGTCGCGCGGGTTGCGCTGGAAGCGCTTCATCGCCTGGACGACGTTGAACAGCCCCACCTGGTCCGCGTACAGCATGGGGCCGCCGCGGTGCATCGGGAAGCCGTATCCGGTGAGGTAGACCATGTCGATGTCGCTGGCGCGCGACGCTATGCCGTCCGCCACGATACGCGCGCCTTCGTTCACCAACGCGAACACCAGGCGCTGCACGATCTCGTCATCGGAAATCTTGCGCGGGGTGATGCCCAGCTCCTTGCGGTGGTCCTCAATCATCTTGTTGACCAGCTCCGAGGGAATCGCGTCGCGCTTGCCTGCCTGATAGTCGTACCAGCCAGCGCCCGTTTTTTGCCCGAACCGGCCCAGCTCACATAGCTTATCCGCCGTGCGGCTGTACAGCATGTTGGGCTGCTCTTGGGAGCGCCGCTTGCGAATGGCCCAGCCAATGTCGTTGCCGGCCAGGTCGCCCATGCGGAACGGACCCATCGCGAAGCCAAACCGCTCGATGGCCTTGTCCACCTGCTGCGGAGTCGCTCCTTCATCCACGAGGAAGCCGGCCTGACGGCTGTACTGTTCGATCATGCGGTTGCCAATGAAGCCGTCGCAGACGCCAGACACCACCGAAGTCTTCTTGATCTTCTTCCCGATGGCCATCACGGTGGCCAGCACGTCTTTGCCGGTCTTGGCGCCCCGCACTACTTCCAGCAAGCGCATCACATTCGCCGGGCTGAAAAAGTGCATGCCGACGACGTCTTGTGGGCGCTTGGTGAAGGATGCGATCTTGTTGACGTCCAGGGTGGATGTGTTGGAAGCCAGGATCGCGCCGGGCTTCATCACTTCATCCAGCGTCTCGAACACTTTCTGCTTGACGCCCATTTCCTCGAACACCGCTTCGATGACCAGATCAGCGTCTTTCAAGTCCTTGTAGTCAAGCGTGGTGGAGAGCATGGCCATGCGCTGGTCGTACTTGTCCTGTTTCAACTTGCCCTTCTTCACCTGGGCTTCGTAGTTTTTCTTGATCGTGGCGATGCCGCGGTCTAGCGCGTCTTGCTTCATTTCGAGAATCTTGACGGGAATACCGGCGTTGAGAAAGTTCATCGCAATGCCGCCACCCATGGTCC
>JBKJTX010000477.1:0-2570 GCA_046590315.1 Ramlibacter sp.
ATTCGAGATAACGGCGCTGTCCCTCATTGAAGAGGATGTCGAATGCCAGCGTTGACTTGCCCGAACCGGAAACACCGGTGATGACGCTGAACTTGTTGTGCGGGATATCGACCGACAGCGACTTGAGGTTGTGCTCGCGCGCGTTGACGATCTGGATTGCTTTGGGCGGCTCCGCTTTCACCAGGTAACCGGCACTCGGCTCCTCGGCAAAGAGCGCGCCGGCACCCAGCGTCGCGTCGTAATCGCGCAAGGCCTTGGCCGTGTGAGAGCTGGCATGCAGCTTGACTTCTTCGGGCGAACCTTCGGCGATAAGGAGCCCGCCAGCGTCCCCGCCTTCCGGCCCCAGGTCGATCAACCAGTCGGCGGCGCGGATGACATCGAGGTTGTGCTCGATCACGACGATGGAGTTGCCGCCCTCGAGGAGCTTGCGCAACGCGCGCATCAACTTGGCGATGTCGTCGAAGTGCAGCCCGGTTGTGGGCTCGTCGAACAGAAACATCACGCCACGGGTGGCGGTCGCCTGCCGGCTTGAAGTCGCGCTCTTCGCTGCCTGTGCCAGGAAACCCGCCAGCTTCAGGCGCTGCGACTCGCCGCCCGAGAGCGTAGGCACGGGCTGTCCCAACTTCACATATTCGAGTCCGACATCGACGATAGGCTGCAGCGCGCGGATCACATCGCGGTCATTCGCGAATAGCGAAGCGGCTTCATTCACCGTGAGGTCCAGCACGTCGGCCACGTTCATGATGCGTGGCCGAGTCGCGCCGATCGGCTGGCGCTCAATCGTCACTTCGAGGATTTCTGGCCGGTAGCGCTTGCCGTCGCAATCGGGGCAACGCAGGTACACATCAGAGAGAAACTGCATCTCCACATGCTCGAAGCCCGAACCGCCGCAAGTTGGGCAGCGCCCGTCGCCGGAGTTGAAGCTGAATTTGGAGCCCGTGTAGCCGCGTTGTCGTGCGAGCCCGGCGTTCGAGAAGATTTCGCGGATCGTATCCCACGCGCCAACGTAGCTCGCGGGATTGGAGCGGGCGGTCTTGCCGATCGGCGACTGATCGACGAAGACGACGTCGCTCAACAAATCGGCGCCGAGCAGGCGGTCGTGCAAGCCCGGCGTTTCCGTCGCTTTTCCGAAGTGGCGCGTCAGCGCCGGCGCCAGGATGTCCTGGATCAGGCTGGACTTGCCGGAGCCCGACACGCCCGTCACGCACACCAGTCGCTGCAGCGGAAACTCGATGGCGAGGTTCTTGAGGTTGTGCTCGCGTGCGCCTTCGAGGATCAGGCGCGGGGTGTTTTCCGTCACCGCGCGTTTGAAGCCCATGCCCACATGTTTGCGGGCACCGAGGTACGCGCCCGTGAGGGTGTCGGCGTTGCGCAGCGCCTGCGTCGTGCCGTCGAACACGATCTGACCACCGCGCTCACCCGGACCTGGGCCCATGTCGATGATGCGGTCGGCGGCCATCATCACGGCCGGGTCGTGCTCGACCACCACCAACGTGTTGCCCGCGTCGCGCAGGCGCTTCATCGCTACGGTGATGCGGTGCATGTCACGCGGGTGCAGGCCGATGCTGGGCTCGTCCAACACGAACAACGTGTTGACCAGCGAGGTACCCAGCGCAGTGGTCAGGTTGATCCGCTGCACCTCACCGCCGGAAAGCGTGCGACTCTGCCGGTCCAGCGTGAGGTAGCCAATGCCCACGTCGACGAGGTACTTGAGGCGCGTGGTGATTTCCTCGAAGAGGAGTTTGAGCGCCTGCTGCTCGCCCGACTTTTCTCCTTCCCCTTTTGGGGGAAGGTGGGGATGGGGGCTCTGCCCGGCGGGTGAGGGAGAAACACGATCGAAAAACTTCCGCAGTCGATCCAACGGCATCAGCATCAAGTCGTGCAGCGACAGGCCCGGCAGCGCCTCCAGCTGCGCGCGCGTCCAGCCCACGCCCACCGGCAGAAACCTTCTGGATGGTTCCACCACGGCATCGGCGTCTTCCTTGCTGCCGATGCGCCAGAGCAGGCTGTCGAGCTTGAGGCGAGCGCCACCGCACACGTCGCATGGCGTGTAGCTGCGGTACTTGGACAACAGCACGCGGATGTGCATCTTGTAGGCCTTGCTCTCCAGGTACTCGAAGAAGCGCTTGATGCCGTACCACTGCTTGGTCCAGTTGCCGTCCTTGTAGCCTGGCGTGCCGTTGACGACCCAACCCTGTTGCTCGGGCGTGAGCTTGTACCAGGGCGTGTCGCGCGGGACACCGGCGGCTTCGGCGTGGCGCATCAAGTCTGCTTGCGCTTCCGCCCACGCGGGCGTCTGGATGGTCTTGATTGCGCCGGCGCGCAGCGTGAGCTTGTCATTGGGGATGACCAGGCCGTAGTCAACGCCGATCACCCGGCCGAAACCGCGGCAGGTTTCGCAGGCGCCCACCGCGGAATTGAAGGAGAACATCGAGGGAATCGGGTCGCCGTAGCGCAGGTCGCTCTCCGGGCAGTGCAGCCCGGTGGAGAACTTCCAGCAATCGAAATTGGAATCTGACCCCAATTGAGACTCCAATTGAGCGTAGACGCTCATGCGGCCTGACCCGCGC
>JBKJTX010000513.1:0-3327 GCA_046590315.1 Ramlibacter sp.
TGTAAAGCTTGCCAGACAGCAGGCGGCAAAACTGGAAAATGTGTTCGAGCAGAAGGGTGAGGTCAAGGTACTCGCGCTCATCATCAAAGCCGACGTGCAGGGCTCACAAGAAGCGCTGGGGCAGTCCCTGCTCAAGCTCTCGACGGACGAAGTCAAGGTCCAGCTGGTTTACTCCGGCGTCGGCGGCATCAGCGAGTCGGACGTCAACCTCGCGATCGCATCGAAGGCCCTCATCATCGGCTTCAATGTGCGCGCAGATGCCGGTGCGCGCAAGCTCGCCGAAGGCAATGGCGTGGAGATCCGCTACTACGGCATCATCTACGACGCAGTGGACGAGTTGAAAGAGGCGATGTCCGGCATGTTGGCGCCGGAGCAGAAGGAAGAAGTCATCGGCACGGCCGAGGTTCGCACCGTCTTCGTGGCGTCCAAGATTGGCACCGTGGCGGGCTCGTACATTACCTCCGGCCAGGTCACGCGCAACTGCAAGTTCCGCCTGTTGCGCGACAACGTGGTGGTCTACACGGGCGAGATCGAATCGCTGAAGCGCCTGAAGGATGATGTTCGCGAGGTCAAGGAAAGCTTCGAGTGCGGTATCAAGCTGCGCAACTACAACGACGTCAAGGAAGGCGACCAGCTCGAATTCTTCGAAGTCAAGGAAATTGCCCGAACGCTGTAACGCTCAAGGTAAAAACCAGTCTCGCTGACAGCGAGGCTGGTCCCTCGATGAAAAAGAAATCAGCCACTCCGAACCGCGCGTTCAAGGTAGCCGATCAGATCCAGCGCGATCTGACGGAATTGATCGCGCGCGAGCTGAAGGACCCGCGGGTCGGCATGGTGACGATTCAGGCTGTAGAGGTCACGCCGGACTACGCTCACGCCAAAATTTTCTTCAGTGTGCTCGTGGGCGAAGCCGAGGAGTGCGAGGTGGCCCTGAATCAGGCTGCGGGGTTTCTGCGCAACGGCCTTTTCAAGCGTTTGCACATCCACACAGTGCCGACGCTGCACTTTCAGTTCGACCGCACCACTGAGCGCGCAGCAGACATGAACGCGCTCATTGCGCGCGCCGTGTCTTCCCGGTCAAAAGAGGAATAAGCATGGGCGCGCCAAGCACACGGGTGCAGCGGCGCCCCGTGCATGGGGTGTTGCTGCTCGACAAACCGCTGGGTCTCTCCAGCAACAATGCGCTGCAGAAGTGCAAATGGCTGCTTCGAGCCGAAAAAGCAGGCCACACTGGCACCCTCGATCCGCTGGCGACCGGCGTGTTGCCCCTGTGCTTCGGGGCCGCGACGAAGTTCAGCCAGCTCCAGCTCGATGCCGACAAGACCTACGAGGCGACCCTTCGTCTCGGCGTAAAGACTTCCACAGCCGACGCCGAGGGTCACGTGATCGCAGAACGGGCGGTGCCACAGATTACACCCGAGCGATTGGCCCAGGTGGAGCGCAGTTTCATCGGCCGCCAGCGCCAGCTTCCGCCCATGCACAGCGCCCTTAAAAAGGATGGCAAAGCCCTCTACGAATATGCGCGAGCCGGCGAAGAGGTGGAACGCGAAGCACGGGATGTCGTGATCCACACGCTGGAACTCGGGCTGGTGGCGGATGACCCGCACACCCTCACGCTGCGCGCCAGCGTGAGCAAAGGCACCTATATCCGCACGCTGGGCGAAGACATCGGTGAAGCGCTGGGCTGCGGCGCCCATCTCGCGTCACTGCGCCGAGTCGCGACGGGCCACTTCGTGGAGTCGCAGTGCACGACGCTGGAGCGCCTGGAAGCGATGGCCGAAGACGAACGCCTCGCCCTGTTGAAGCCGGTCGATTCGCTCCTGCCCGATCACACCGCCGTCATGCTCGACGCAGACAATGCGGGCCGGTTCCTGAGTGGCCTGCGGCGCCGCGGCGCCTGGCAGGACAACCCACAAATCGCCGTTTTCGGCGAACAACCCCGGGCGCTGCTCGGAACCGCCCACGTCAAGGGTGGTGAACTGATTCCCAGCCGGCTTTTGAGCCCGCCTGAGGTCGCACAGATTCTGGAAAGCAAATTATGACCAACAAGCAAATCCGCAATATCGCCATCATCGCCCACGTGGACCACGGCAAGACGACCATGGTGGATCAGCTGCTGCGGCAGTCCGGCACTTTCGCCGAACACGAGAAGATGGTCGACACCGTGATGGACAACAACGCGATCGAGCGCGAGCGCGGCATCACCATCCTGGCGAAGAACTGCGCCGTGAGCTGGAAGGGAACTCACATCAACATCGTGGACACACCGGGCCACGCCGATTTCGGCGGCGAAGTGGAGCGCGCCCTTTCGATGGTTGACGGTGTCGTGCTGCTGATCGACGCGCAGGAAGGCCCGATGCCGCAGACGCGATTCGTGACCAAAAAGGCGCTGGCCTTGGGTCTGCGGCCGATCCTGGTGGTCAACAAGGTGGACAAGCCGGGCGCGCGCCCCCAGCACGTTGTGAACGCCGCTTTCGACCTGTTCGACAAGTTAGGCGCGACCGACGAGCAACTGGACTTTCCGGTGGTCTATGCTTCCGGCATCAACGGCTGGACGTCGATGGAGGAGGGCGAAGCAGGCGAGCAGTGGGGACCAGACATGTCCGCGCTCTTTGACACCGTGCTCGATCACGTGCCGCCCCATGATGGCGACCCTGCGGCGCCGTTGCAGCTGCAAATTTCGGCGCTCGACTTCTCGAGCTTTGTCGGCCGGATCGGCGTGGGCCGCATCAACGCGGGCACGATTCGACCGATGATGGACGTGGTAGTGATGGAAGGCGAGGATGGAAAATCGGTCAAGGGCCGCGTCAACCAGGTGCTGACCTTCCGCGGCCTGGACCGCGTGCAGGTCACTGAAGCCGGACCGGGCGACATCGTCCTCATCAACGGCATTCCCGACATCAGCATCGGCGTCACTGTCACCGACCCGCTGAGCCCGGCGCCATTGCCCATGCTGCAGGTCGACGAGCCGACGCTGACGATGAATTTTTGCGTGAATACCAGCCCACTGGCCGGCCGTGAAGGCAAATTTGTGACCAGCCGGCAGATCTGGGACCGGTTGCAGAAGGAACTGCAATCCAACGTGGCGCTCCGGGTAGCGGAAACCGGCGAGGAAGGCATTTTCGAAGTGATGGGCCGAGGCGAATTGCACCTCACCATCTTGCTGGAGAACATGCGCCGGGAAGGCTATGAGCTTGCAGTGTCCAAGCCACGCGTCGTGTTGAAGGAAGTCAACGGTGCCAAGCATGAGCCGATCGAGCTCGTGACTGTGGACAACGAAGAGCAACACCAGGGGGGCGTCATGCAGGCGCTGGGCGAGCGCAAGGG
>JBKJTX010000009.1:0-11350 GCA_046590315.1 Ramlibacter sp.
GCAAACGCTGCCAAACCCGCACCAGGCCTAGGAAAAAAGGCTGTGTGTACTGTGCGGGTGTGTCGGGGGCAACAATCTTTGCGTATGTCAATGGGAATCCGCTGAGCTACAGCGATCCACTTGGCTTGATGGTTTCGATTTGCGAACGTCCTGTTGACATCGATTGGGTTCCCGATGCTGCCGCAAAAAATGTAATGCCGAACCACCGTTGGATCAAAACAGACACGCAGGAAGGCGGCATGGGTGCGCAATGTGCAGTGCCAGGCCAGGGATGCTCTGACCGGCCTGGCTCCAAGACTTACACCAAGGACCACGGCAATCAGTCGCAAGCGCCTAATTCGTCTTGCACGCCTGTGCCTGATGTAGATGAGCAGTGCGTTAACGACGCAATCAAGCCCGGCCAGTACACAGGCAGGTGGACTCCTGTGAACCAGTGCCAGAGTTTCGTCCGGGAAGTGATTGACCGGTGTACCCCAAAAAATAGGCCATACATCGGCTATCCACACTTGAACCCTTCACGAGGAAAATAATGAGCAAGCGCACTTCAGTTCTAGTCGCTGGTGCATGCATATTGGGGGCGCTGTTCTTCCTGTCGTGGGCGGTGCAGACAGCTTGGATTGCATCGTTCCCAGGCTGCAATTGCCCAAGCTTCGCCTACTGGTTCTACCTGCAGCTCTTTGCCTTCTTGGTCTTGAGCGTGGCGACCTGTGTCGTGCTGTGGCGTGCATTTCGCCGGCGTGGATGAGGTCTGCTACGAATTCAATAGCTGTTAGCGCGCGTCCCTAAAGGGCAAGCGGCCAGTTTCTCTCTTAACTCAAAGTAAAAGCCGCCTGTAACCCCTTAGCCGCTAAGGGCTGGGGTTCACAGGCGGCGTGTGCCGCAGGGTGGCGGTGCATCAAGCCGAGCGGCCCTGCACCTTGCTCCTGAGCTGGCCGCGCTCAATGTAGGCATCAATGAGCTGCAGCACCTGGCGCTTCTCAGTTGCACCCAGCTTCTCAATGGCCAGCAGACGCCGGCGTAAGCGGCTATCTCCCTCCTGTTTGGCCAGCTTGCGCTTGGGCACCTGGTGCCCGTACAGCGTATCAATCGACACCCCCAGCATCTGCGCAATGCCCGGCAGCAAATGCGCGGGCGGCGTCACATCCGGCTGCTCGTAATAAGCCACCATGCGCTGAGAAATCCCCAGCTCATTAGCCAGCTCGGTTTGCGTAAAGCCTGCAGCCTTGCGCAGCGTGGCCAGGCGCTCACCAAACCCCGTGACTACTTGCTCAGGCGCCAAATCCATGCGTTTGCCCATACCCAGACCTTCCGTGTGACTTGCTTCGTGTGAAGCCAAGTCTAGGCAGCTCTGGGGGTGCAAAACAGGTTTGAGTCGTGTTGACATACGTTGAACGTATATGATACCGTCCATCAAATTGTTTGGCAACTGAGCGTATATCGCTCACAACAAGAGGACGTGTATGCCCCGCATCCCCGATCAAGAAGTCCAGCGGCTAAAAAACGAAGTGGCGGTGCAGCGCCTGGTCGAGGCGGCGGGTGTCGAGTTGCGCAAGTCCGGCAAGGACTGGGTGGGCAAATGCCTGTTTCATGACGACAGCGAACCGTCATTGGTCATCACCCCGGCCAAGAACCTGTGGCACTGCTTTGGCTGCCAGTGCGGCGGCGGGCCGATTGACTGGGTGATGAAGCTCAAGGGTGTGAGCTTTCGCCATGCGGTCGAGCTGCTCAAAGACGATTCATCTTTAGCCGCTGTGTCCGGTGAGCCTGTCAAACGCAGCACGGTACGCGCCTTGCCGCCGCCGGTCACGCTGGACGCCGATGACCGGGCTTTGCTCTTGCAGGTGGTGGACTACTACCACCAGAGCTTGAAGCAGTCCCCGGAGGCGCTGGCCTACCTGGCGCAGCGGGGTTTGACGCACCCCGAGCTGATAGCGCACTTCAAGCTGGGCTACGCCAATCGCACCCTGGGCCTGCGCTTGCCCGACAAACGCCGCAGCAGCGGTGCCGACATCCGCACCCGGCTGGAGAAGCTGGGCGTGTACCGCGAGAGCGGCCACGAACACTTCAATGGCTCGGTGGTGGTGCCGGTGCTCGACGAGGTGGGCGCTGTACGGGAACTCTACGGGCGCAAGATCACGCCGCGCCTGCGGCCCGGCACGCCCTTGCACCTGTACCTGCCTGGCCATGCCGAGCGAGGGCGTGGCGTGTTCAACATCGCAGCGCTGCAGGCGGCTAAAGAAATCATCGTCTGCGAATCCATCATCGACGCGCTCACCTTCTGGTGCGCCGGGTATCGCAATGTCACCACGGCCTACGGCGTCGAAGGTTTCACCGATGAATTGCTGCAAGCCTTCAAGGACTACGGCACCCAGCGCGTCCTGATTGCCTACGACCGTGACGACGCCGGCGAACGCGCAGCCGCCAAGCTGGCCGAACGTTTGATGGCCGAAGGCATGGAGTGCTTTCGCATCCAGTTCCCCAAGGGCATGGACGCCAACGAGTACGCGCTCAAAGTGACACCGGCCACCAAGAGCCTGGGTCTGTTGATTCGGCAGGCAGTGTGGCTGGGTAAAGGTAAGCCGCCAGAACGCCCCACAGGCCCTGCAGCCCAAGAGTTACAAGACAAATCGGCCCCTAGCCCAGGTAACACGGGCGCAAGCAGCTATGAAATCAGTAGCAAGAGTGCGCCCGTTGAACTGCCTGCACTGCCCGCCACGCCCATGCCCGAAGCCGCGCAAGGCCCATGGGTGGAGGTGCTGCAGCGCGAACAGGGCCGCGAGGTGCATATCCGTTTCGGTGAAGGTGTGGGCGTGCGCACCTGGCGCGTGCGCGGTCTGGAAAAGAACCTCTCGCCCGACGTGCTCAAGGTCAACGTGCGCATTGCCATTGCATCGCCGGACGGAGGCGCATTCCATGTCGACACGCTAGACCTGTACAACGCCAAGCAGCGCGGCCACTTTGCTGGACAGGCCGCAGCCGAGACCGGGCTGGACGAGCGCCACCTCAAAGCCGACCTGGGCCGCGTGCTGATGGCGCTGGAGAGTGTGCAGGACGAAGCCATTGCCGAAGTGCTGCAGCCCACACCCGCCGACAGCATGAGCGAGCCAGACAGAGCCGACGCCCTGGCCTTGCTCAAAACCCCCGACCTGCCGGCGCGCATCCTGGCCGACTTCGAGGCCGCGGGCGTGGTGGGCGAAGCCACCAACAAGCTGGTGGGGTATCTCGCCGCTGTCAGCCGCAAGCTTGACCGCCCGCTGGCCATCGTCATCCAGTCATCAAGCGCCGCAGGCAAGAGCAGTTTGATGGACGCCATCTTGAGTTTCGTTCCCGAAGAAGAACGCATCCAGTACAGCGCCATGACCGGGCAGAGCCTGTTCTACATGGGCCAGACCAATTTGAAGCACAAGATCCTGGCGATAGCCGAAGAAGAAGGCGCGCACCGCGCCAGCTACGCCTTGAAGCTGCTGCAGTCCGAAGGCGAACTGACGATAGCCAGCACCGGCACCGACCCAGCCACCGGCAACCTGATCACCCAGGAGTACAAGGTCGAAGGCCCGATGAGCCTCTTTATGACCACCACGGCCATTGACATTGACGAAGAGTTGATGAACCGGTGTTTGGTCCTCAGCGTGGACGAAGCCCGGGAGCAGACCCGCGCCATCCACAAACTGCAACGCGAACGCCGCACCCTGGCCGGGTTGACCAGGAAGCACGAGAAACAAGCCATCCTCACGGTCCATCGCAACGCCCAGCGCCTGCTGCGCCCGCTGGCCGTGGTCAACCCCTGGGCCGATCAGTTGACCTTCCTGGACGACCGCACGCGCACCCGGCGCGATCATGAAAAGTACCTCACGCTGATTGACACGATTGCGCTGCTGCACCAGCACCAGCGCACAGTTCACAGCGTCGATGTGAATGGCCAGAGCGTCGATTACATCGAAGCCAGCCTGGCCGACATTGAATTGGCCAACCGCATTGCGCACGAGGTGCTGGGCGTCAGCCTGGATGAATTGCCGCCGCAGACGCGGCGCATGTTTGCGGGCGTGCAAGCGCTCGTGCGCCAGAAGATGGCGGCGCAGGGATTGCCCCAGCGCGATATCCGCTTTAGCCGCTCGGAGGTCAGAGCCGCCACCGGCCTCTCAGACACCCAGGCGCGCATTCACCTGGACCGGCTGGCCGCGCTGGAATACCTGCTCACACACCGGGGCCAGCGCGGCCAGAGCTTTGAATACGAGCTGCTCTATGACCAAGGCAGCGAGCAGGCCGAAGGGATGCCAGGCGGGCCGCACCTGTCCGGCCTGATTGACACGGCGGCGCTGCAATCGGCCTCGCAATCTACAGCTACGAATCCGAGTTCGCGGGGGCAAGTGGGGCAGTTCGCGGCCCCATCGCGGCCTCAAAACGGTGCCAATGCGGGGGGTGCGCGGGCTACTGAAACGCCCGCCAAGGCGCATGGAATAAGGGCTGCAGGCGAATTACCCGATGCACAGCCCGCCGCACGCGCCACCCCCACGGCGCGAGCACGCGCGTCGTACCGTCAAGCGCTGGCGGCTTGATGCCATGCGCAAAGGCCAGCTCCTCAAAACCCGCCGCCGCGCCGCCGTCAAACCGCAAGGTCCGGCCCCTGCTGATGGAGTGCAAGACGACCCGCTGGCGCACAAGCTGCTGCTGCGCTACATGGAAGAACACTTCGAATGGATGACGGTCACCGGCTACAGCGGCGACACCGTGCGCGCCCGGCGTCAGCACATCCGCAAATTCATCAGCTGGATCGACGAGCGCGGCATCGACGATGTACGCCAGATCACCCGGCCCATGATCGAGCGCTACCAGCGCCATTTGTTCTACTACCGCAAGGCCAACGGCCAGCCGCTCAGCCTGGGCATGCAGCTGCAATACCTGGCCGCGATCAAGCTCTGGTTCAAGTGGCTCACCCGCGCCCACCACATCCTGGCCAACCCGGCCGCCGACCTGGAGCTACCGCGCCAGCCCAAACGCCTGCCCGGGCGCATCCTGGGCGCTGCCGAGGTTGAAGCCATCCTGGCCGAGGCCGACCCCGCCACACCGAGCGGCCTGCGCGACCGCGCCATGCTGGAGCTGCTCTACGCCACCGGCCTGCGCAGGAGCGAAGCCGCCTCCCTGGGCGTGTACGACCCCGACCTGCTGCGCGGCGTGCTGTGGGTGCGGCACGGCAAAGGCAACCGACAGCGCGTCGTGCCGCTGGGCACACGCGCCATCGCCTGGCTGGAAAAGTACCTCACCGAGGCCAGGGGCGAGCTGCTGGCAGCCGACACCCAAGCCCTGTTCGTCTCCGACTACGGCCAGCCCATGCGCGCCGACCAGATCGCCGACAAGGTACGCCGCTACATGCAGTTCGCCGGCATGCACAAAGGCGGCGCGACCCATTTGCTGCGCCATGCCTGCGCCACCCACATGCTCGAAGGTGGCGCAGACATTCGATTCATCCAGGCCATGCTGGGCCACACCAGCCTGGAGACGACAGAGATTTACACCCACGTCTCGATTGACAAGCTGATCGAGGTGCACCGGGCCACGCATCCGAGCCGATTGGAGCGCAAGGGACACGATCAGGCTGCAAGCCCTCAAGCGGTGGCCGGCGACGCGGCCACGGCGTTGCTGGAGGTGTTGGCGGGGGAGAGTGAAGATGATGAACAGGAGGACGCGCCATGAACCTGACGCGCCAGAGGGAGCAAATGAACGAGCACCATGTACGCATCGTGGTGCGCGCGGCCCTGGAGGACCTGGTGAGCGCCAGGCAGATGTTGGGCGCCGACTCGCCAGCCTACGCCCGGCAGGTCGAGCGCTCGATGGTGTTCATACGCGGCAACCTGGAAGCGGTGCTCACGGCGGCCCAGACGGAGCTGGATCGCCGCGCCCATGGTGAATACCCCCCAGCCACAGGAACTGACTGAGCGTTTGCAGCGCGGTCGTGAACACGGCTTGCCGAGCGGTGGCCCCGGCGCTGTCGAGTGCGCTGGATAGCTTGAAGCTGCAACAGCTCGAGGCCGAATCGTAGAAGGCCTCGGCCACGAACATATTGACGTTGGCCTCAGCAGCGGCGCGGGCGAACTCGATGAGCTCGATCATCTCCTGGGCGTTGGCATGCCGGGAGATGAGACGGATGCCAAACGCCGTCATGGCATCCGTATCGAGCTGGTGCGCCCTCTCATGTGCCCAGAGATTCATCAGGCCTCTTGCTGGTGTGCTGGTGTTGATGCGTCATTGCACAAGGGTAACCCAGACCTTGCAGGCACTGAACGCAGCCTGCTTGCCGCTCCCGTCACGGCCCTTGCGGCAGGCAAGGCCCGCGCCGACGCTAGGGCGGTGGTCGTTCCGCCTTAGCCGCTTCTGCCAATGCCCGAGAAGTCAAAGCCAGGCGCTTCGCGCAGAGCTGGGAATGACAGGCCAGGCCGGGCATCGAGCCCGGCCTGGCCTGGCAGGTGCTGCGGGGTGAATTGCTTCGCAATTCAACATAACGGGCTGTCGTGCGCAAGTGGCGCAGTCGCTGCGCTAAAGCTTCGCTTGATGCGCCACCGCTAGCGCGCCCTTGCGGGTTGCGCACGACCCCCGTTATGTCTTGCGCCCCTCACTTCGTTCTTCGCACCTGCGGCGCACGGCCAGCGCTCACGCGGTGTAGCGCACGCCGTGCGCCGGGCTCCATGGTTAGTGCGGTCACGGCTGCGCCGTCACCGCAGAGTGTTCTAGTCAGGCGCTTCGCGCAGCATCACGTGTTGGCCCCCGCCCACCCGGTGGGGCCGTTCGCTGCGCTCACTGGGCCCGCGCCGGTGTGGCCCGTCCACCCCCCGAGGGGGTTCCCTCCACCCCGGCGCTTTGCATTTGCTTGTTGGCGACATTGCTTGCTCCACGACCTTAGCAGCCAAAAACCAAACAGCCATGCACGGCGCTGCGCGCCGTGCATTCAGCAGCTAAAGAAGGAAAGCAGTTGCTATGCATTTAGTAGCTGCTTGCGCACGTTCTACCTGGGCTGCAGGCCAATTTGATGCATAACTACCAATGAAAAGGCCTTTGCAGATGCGCTGCGCGCCCCTCTGCGCATGCGAGCGTTCGCTAGGCTGGTGTCCGCATGCGCGTGAGGCAGAATGTGCCTCTAGGAAAAATTCTCACCAACCCATGCAAGTGACTCGACGCAAACGCTGCCAAACCCGCACCAGGCCTAGGAAAAAAGGCTGTGTGTACTGTGCGGGTGTGTCGGGGGCAACAATCTACAGCTATGTGGATGGCAACCCGTTGAGTCGAGTTGATCTTCGAGGATTACAGGCCTTTATCCCTGGCCCTGGAGGTATTCCACTTCCGGTGATCCCGTTGCCAGGCAGGCCCAATATGTCCCAGGTTCCCGGCTGGGATCCTGCGGATGGTCCTCCGCCAGCGCCTGGAACAGGCACGATTATTTGGCCGCCCGGATTCAGTCCTAACCCCGAGCCGACGACATGTCGTATTGAAGTTCCGAGCAGCCCGCCGCCGCCGCCGCCGAAGAATGATTGCGAGAGCCAGCTGAAGGTCTGCACAGACATCGCCAGGTCGTACCCATTTGTCACCAAGGCAGCGGTGATGGCCGCATGCTTTGTGCAGTACGCGATTTGCAAGAAGGTCTTCAACTAACATGAATGCGATCTATCCAAGCAAGTCATTCTTGACTTTGACGCGTGATGCATTCGTTAAAAGAGAGAACCACGTGATGGTCATAACCAGTCCGTGGAGGAAAAGGCTCATCGCACGGGAAATTCAGCAATGGGCAAAATCGTTGACCGAGGCCAACGAAATCGCAAAGGGTAAATCGAAGGGGTTTCCTCTTTGCATGGTGCTCATGCCTTCCTTGATGAGCATGCACCATTTCGCCATAGCTCACGGGTACGTTATGAGCTTTCGTCTCTCTGAAGATCAAATCGAAATCACCTATGAGTTCAAAGGTGAGCCGAAGCCGAAAAGCAAAACCTCTCCTACTCCAGCCGCTAAGGCTGGAGCTCAATAAGCGCTTGACGCTGGAGTGCTAAGCCGACCGGCTGTGCACTTTGCTGCGCAGTTGGCCGCGCTCAATGAACGCATCGATCACCTGCAGCACCTGGCGCTTCTCGTTGGCATCGAGCTTCTCGATGGCGAGCAGCCTGCGACGCAGACGACTATCACCCTCTTGCTTGGCCAGTTTGCGCTTGGGCTGGCTGTGGCCGTACAGCGCATCGATCGACACGCCCAGGGCCTTGGCAATGGCCGGCAGCAGATGCGCCGGTGGCGTGGCGTTCGGGCTCTCGTAGTAGGCCATCATGCGCTGTGAAATTCCCAGTTCGGCCGCCAGTTCCACTTGCGTAAACCCCGCCGCCTTGCGCAGCGCAGCCAGCCGCTCGTTAAAGCCGCTGTCGGCCTGCTGCTGCGCGGCCAATTCCATTCGCTTGCCCATAGCCAGACTTCCCCGTTGATCGGGAAAGTCTAGGCAGGGTTGCGCGCTCATTGAAGCGTCTGGTTTGACCGATACACACATGGTGTATATAGTAGCGTCCATCAAAATGTTTGGCAACACGATGTATATCAGCCACAGAAAGGACGTGTGATGGCGCGCATCCCCGAAGCAGAAGTCCAGCGGCTAAAAGATGAAGTCGCGGTGCAGCGCCTGGTGGAGGCCGCTGGCATCGAGCTGCGGAAGGTCGGCAAGGACATCGCCGGCCGCTGCCCGTTCCACAAGGACGATGAGCCGAGCCTGATCGTCACGCCCGCCAAAAACCTCTGGCACTGCTTTGGTTGCCAGATCGGCGGCGGGCCGATCGACTGGGTGATGAAGCTCAAAGGCGTCTCCTTCCGGCATGCCGTCGAACTGCTCAAGGACGAATCTTCCTTAGCCGCTGTCTCCGGCGAGCCCGTGAAGCGCAGCAGCGTGCGCACATTGACAGCGCCGGTGACGCTGGACGCCGACGACCGCGCATTGCTCCTGCAGGTGATGGGCTACTACCACCAAGCCTTGAAGCAGTCGCCCGAGGCGCTGGCCTACCTGCAAGCGCGCGGCCTCACGCACCCCGAACTCATCGATCACTTCAAGCTCGGCTTTGCTGGCCGCACGCTGGGCCTGCGCTTGCCAGACAAGCGCCGCATGGAGGGCGCGCAGATGCGCGCGCGGCTGGAGCGCCTGGGCGTGTTCCGATCCAGCGGCCACGAGCACTTCACCGGCAGCCTGGTCGTGCCCGTGCTCGATGCACACGGCCAGGTGCGCGAGCTGTACGGGCGCAAGATCGGCGAGCGGCTGCGCGCGGGCACGCCGATGCACATGTACCTGCCCGCGCACGAGACGCGCGGCGTGTTCAACGAGGCCGCGTTGAAAGCGGCTAAGGAAGTGATCCTGTGCGAAGCGTTGATCGACGCGCTGACCTTCTGGTGCGCCGGGTATCGCAACGTCACCACGGCCTATGGCGTGGAAGGCTTCACCGCCGAACTGCTGCAAGCCTTCAAGGAGCACGGCACTGAGCGCGTGCTGATCGCCTACGACCGCGACGAAGCCGGCGAGCGCGCGGCCGCCAAGCTCGCACCGCTGCTGCAGGCCGCAGGCATCGAGGTGTGGCGCATCGAGTTCCCCAAGGGAATGGACGCCAACGAGTACGCGATGAAGGTGCAGCCGGCGGCGAAGTCGCTGGGCATTCTGATTCGCAAGGCGACGTGGCTCGGCAAAGGCGCTACACCCGAGCGCGCAGCGATCGAACAGCCAAACAGCCGCGATCAGAAAGAAGACAGGCCACCGCTCTTAGCCGCTGTGTCGGCGATCGAGGCCGCGCCCGCCGAGGCCGCACTACTGCCGGCAGTGCGCGTGTCCGACGTCGCGCCGGCCGAGTGTGCTGCCGATGTCGATGCGCGCGAAGTGCACATCACCTTCGGCGAAGGCGAGCAGGCGCGGCGCTGGCGCGTGCGCGGCCTGGCCAAGAACCTGGCGTATGAGGTGCTAAAGGTCAACGTGCTGGTGGCCGCGGGCGATACCTTCCACGTGGACACGTTCGACCTGTACGCGGCGCGCGCACGGGCGAGCTTCATCACGCAATCGGCGAGCGAGCTGCGTGTGAGCGAGGACCTGCTCAAGGCCGATCTGGGCCGCGTGCTGCTCAAGCTAGAAGCGCTGCAGGATGCGGCGATTCAGGACGCGCTCAAGCCTAAAACACCCGCACTGCCGACGATGACCGCCGACGAGCACATGGCGGCGCTGCACCTGTTGAACGACAAGGACCTGCCGGCGCGCATCCTGGCGGACTTCGAAGCGGCCGGCGTGGTGGGCGAGGCGACCAACAAGCTGGTGGGGTATCTCGCGGCCGTGAGCCGCAAGCTCGAGCGCCCGCTGGCCGTGGTGATCCAAAGCAGCAGCGCGGCCGGCAAAAGTAGCCTGATGGACGCGGTGCTGTCCTTCGTGCCCGAGGAAGTGCGCGTGCAGTACAGCGCGATGACGGGCCAGTCCCTCTTCTACATGGGCCAGACGAATCTCAAGAACAAGATACTGGCCATTGCCGAGGAAGAAGGCGCGCACCGCGCCAGCTACGCCTTGAAGCTATTGCAGTCTGAAGGCGAACTCACCATCGCGTCCACCGGCACCGACCCGGCCACCGGCAACCTGGTCACGCAGGAGTACCGCGTCGAAGGACCGATGAGTCTGTTCATGACCACCACGGCGATCGACATCGATGAGGAGTTGATGAACCGCTGTCTCGTGCTCAGTGTCGATGAGGACCGCGAGCAGACGCGGGCCATTCACCGGCTACAGCGCGAGCGCCGCACGCTGGCGGGCTTGACCAAGAAGCACGAGCGCCAGGCGATCCTCACTCTGCACCGCAATGCCCAGCGCCTCCTGCGGCCCTTGGCGGTGGTCAATCCCTGGGCCGATCAGCTCACGTTCCTGGACGACCGCACGAGGACACGCCGCGACCATGACAAGTACCTCACGCTGATCGACGCGATCGCGCTGCTGCATCAACACCAACGGTCGATCCGCAGCACGACGATTGCCGGCCAGGTGGTCGAGTACATCGAGGCGAACGTGAGCGACATCGAGCTGGCCAACCGCATCGCACATGAAGTGCTGGGCACCAGCCTGGACGAGTTGCCGCCGCAGACGCGGCGCGTGCTGGCCAGCCTGCACGCGATGGTGCGAGCCTTCATGAAGGAGCAAGGCCTGCCGCAGCGCGAGATTCGATTCACGCGCACGCAGGTGCGCGCGGCCTGCGCCCTCTCGGACACGCAGGCGCGCATTCACCTGGAGCGCCTGGGCGCGATGGAGTTCATCCTGGTGCATCGCGGAGCGCGCGGACAGAGCTACGAGTACGAGCTGCTGCACGACCAGGCGGGCGAG
>JBKJTX010000056.1:0-2811 GCA_046590315.1 Ramlibacter sp.
GATCGAGATGGTCTATCACCTGAAGCTCAACGCCGCACTCGGTCCCGAACTGCGCTTCCTCGGCCTAACGCTCAACGCCCAAGCGGCAAGCAGCTGGGTTGGCTGCGCCCTCGTCACGGTCGTGGGCCTTGGTTTGCTCGAGCTCACGCGGCGACGCTTCGTGCGCAAGTGGGGCGACATTCAGGAGTACATCGAAACGGAGACAAAGCGCAGGGAGGCTCTGGCATGACGAACGCTGCGATAGACCCCTCGGCGGCCCAAGCCGCAACCAACGCGGGGGCCCAATACGCCCTCGAGCTCAAAGATCTGCGCAAGAGCTTTGGCAAGACCGAGATCATCCGCGGCGTCAGCCTGGCCGTGAGCCACGGCGAGCGCATCGCCGTGATCGGGCCGAACGGCGCGGGCAAATCCACGCTTTTCAACCTGATCAGCGGCCGCTTCGCACCTACCAGCGGTGAAGTCCTGCTGCAGGGACACCGCATCGACGGAAAGCGCCCGTTCGAGATCAACCGGCTGGGCCTGTCGCGCAGCTTCCAGATCACCAACATTTTTCCCAAACTTTCTGTCTTTGAGAACCTGCGCTGCGGCGTGCTGTGGAGCCTTGGCTACAAGTACACGTTCCTGAAGTTCCTGGCCGACCTGGACGACGCCAACGAGCGTGCCGAGCAGCTGATGGACATGATCAAGCTGCATCGCAAACGCGACGTGCTGGCGGTCAATCTCACCTATGCCGAGCAGCGTGCGCTGGAGATCGGCATCACCATCGCGGGCGGCGCGAATGTCATCTTGCTGGACGAACCCACGGCAGGCATGAGCAAGAGCGAGACCAAGCGTTTCATCGAGCTCATCAAGGAGGTGACGGTGGGCAGGACGCTACTGACAGTGGAGCACGACATGGGTGTGGTGTTCGGCCTGGCCGACAAGATCGCTGTCGTGGTTTATGGCGAAATCATCGCCTTTGACACCCCGGAGAAAGTCCGCGCCAACCAGAAGGTCCAGGAAGCGTACCTGGGCTCTCATGTGGCCGATGCCCAGGTAGCCCACTGATGCTCAAGATCGAAAATCTCCACGCCTTCTACGGCAAGAGCCACGTGCTCCATGGCGTCCAGTTCGACGTGAACGAGGGCGAGATCGTCGCGCTACTTGGCCGCAACGGCTCGGGCCGCTCGACGACAGCCAAGGCGATTATGGGCATGGTCGTTTGTACCGGTATCGTCGATTGGAAGGGCCAGCACACGCTCGGGCGCAAGCCTTACGAGATTGCGCACATGGGCATCGGCTACGTGCCTGAAAACCGCGATGTATTTCCCAAGCTCACCGTGCACCAGAACCTCATGCTTGGGCAGAAGAGCGCGAAACAAAAAGGGCGTTGGACGTTCGACGACATGTATGAAATGTTCCCGCGGCTGAAAGACCGGCAACACAACGAGGCGGGTGTGCTGTCCGGCGGTGAGCAGCAAATGCTGACGTTGTGCAGGACTCTCATGGGGGACCCCGACCTCATCATCATCGACGAGCCCACGGAAGGGCTGGCGCCGAAGATTGTCGAGCAGGTCGGCGAATATCTGCAAAAGCTCAAGGCGCGCGGGATCTCCGTTCTGCTGATCGAGCAGAAGCTCACGATTGCCATGGCCATCTCCGACCGGGCGCTGGTGATGGGCCACGGCAGCATCGTGTTTCAAGGTACACCTGACACATTGCGCGCGGACGCCTATATTCGCAAAGAGTGGCTGGAAGTGTGAGTCACTGCAAAAACGCTTTGCGTTTTTGCAGTGGTCTGAACCGATGACGATGACCGGCAGAGCCGGATCATCGTCATGGGGGGCCGCACTGCGCGTTGCTACGTGCGGCCGTTGCCCCTGCGGGGATTTTGTCCCGGCAGCGACAAGGATCTATTGCACTGCAGCACGCGGAGTCTAGAATCCAAAAAGAACGGTCGTACTTTTTTATCTGCGGCGAAGGAAAACGAAATGACAGCTGAGTACAAGGTCCACGGCGACGTGGCCGTGATCACCATGAACAACCCGCCCGTCAATGGGCTGGGCCACGCAACGCGCGTCGGGTTGACGCAGGGCCTGGACCAGGCCATCGCCGACGCGTCGGTCAAAGCGATCGTCGTGACAGGCGCGGGCAAGGCATTTTCGGGCGGCGCCGACATCAAGGAATTCGGTTCACCCAAAGCAAGCGCCGAGCCGAACCTGCTGTCCGTGATTCTTGCGTTTGAAGCGTCGCCGAAACCGATCATTGCTGCCATGCACTCGGTCGCGATGGGCGGGGGTCTGGAACTCGCGCTCGGCTGCCACTATCGCATCGCCGCGCCCGGCACGCTGATCGCTCTGCCCGAAGTGAAGCTCGGTCTTATTCCCGGCGCCGGCGGGACGATGCGCCTGCCACGCGTGCTCGGCGTCGAGACCGCATTGAACATGATCGTCTCCGGTGAGCCCGTGCCCAGCGAATTGCTGGCCCAACAACCGGGCCAAAAGCTCTTTGACAAGATGGCAGCTTCGGCGGCATCGCTGTTCGAGGAAGCGGTGGCGTTTGCCCGCTCCGTCGCTGACACCCGGCCGTTGCCGCTGGTGCGCAACCTGCAGGCAAAGCATCCGTTGGGCGACGCCTACTTTCAATTCGCTCGCAACATGGTCAAGGGGATGGCGAAGAATTTACCAGCACCTGCCAAATGCGTCGATGCGGTCGCTGCGTCAACCCGCATGAAGTTCGAGGAGGGCATGACCTATGAGCGCGATATCTTCACGGCCCTCATGTTCACGCCGGAAAGTAGGGCATTGCGCCATTTGTTCATGGCCGAGCGCG
>JBKJTX010000192.1:0-13848 GCA_046590315.1 Ramlibacter sp.
GTGCTCGCCGCGCTGCGACACCAGCGCCAGCGCGGCGCAGCTGTCCACTACCATCAGCAGCTCGGTCATCTCCAACGAACCGGGGATCGAATTGCTGGCGAACTTGCGGGCCAGCACATCGACGAACGTGAGCGCCATGATGGCGAACAGCGCGCTGCCCGCGAGCAGTCCGCAAACAAATTCGAGGGTCCTCTTCATCGCTCCATTGTCGCCCGCGCTGCGCAGGAAGCCGCCTGCGTCACTTCTGCTGCTTGGCGATCTCGCCCCGGAACTCGGCCAGAACCTTGGCCGCGTCCTTCAGGCCCTTGGCTTCCGCATCCTTGACCCACGCCTGCTCGATCGGCGCAGTCTTGGACTTGATATCGGCCACGAACTTTGCATCGGCTTTGGTGGTCTGCACGTTGTTGGCCTGCATCAGCGCATTGGACAGGCGGTCGGCTTTGTCCCAGTTGCGGCCGACGAGGCGCGCCAGGACTTCGCCCGAGGCGTCGTCCACTGCCTTCTTTTCGTCGGCGGCGAGCTTGTCGTACTTGGCGGGATTGATCATGAAGACAAAGCTGGTGTTGTACAGGCCGCCGGGGAAGGTGGTGGCGTACTTGATGATCTTGTCCAGCCGGAATCCCTCGATCGATTCAGCGGGGAACAGCGTGCCGTCCATGACGCCGCTGGACAGCAGCTCGTACGACTCGGGGGCGGGCTTTAGCGTGACGTTCATGCCCACTGCCTTGGCAATGTCGTTGACGACGCCGCCGCCCACGCGCCACTTCAGGCCCTGCAGGTCGTCGATGCGCGTGATCGGCTTCTTGGTGTTGAACACGACGCCGGGGCCGTGCGTGAAATACGCGAGCGGCCGCACGCCGGGATGTTCGGCGGCGAAGGCCGGATGCTTGCTGGCGACGCGGTTGAACGCGACCGAAAGCGGCTCGGACGCATCGCCCAGGAACGAAAACTCCGCCATTTTCGTCAGCACGAAGCGGCCGGGCGTGTAGCCATGGACCGTGAAGGACACATCCACGAGGCCGTTGCGGACGGCGTCATAGGTGCCCGGGGCCGTCGACACATGACGCGGCAGGATGTTGCACTTGACCTTGCCCGATGAATTCTTTTCGACCAGGGCGCACCATTCTTTCTGCGAAACACTCAGCGCGTGCGTTGGATGGATCCAGCTGGAGGCTGTGAGCACGGTCTGGGCGGATGCCGAGCCGGCAACGAGCGTGGCAACGGCGGCCAGCGCGAGGGTGGTGGGTTTCATGAAAATTCGACTCCTGATGGGATGCGGCCACTGTAAGGGCGTGCCGGTTGCGGCTCGGTCCAGACTTACCCGAATTCACCGACCATGTGGTCGGTTAATTGTCGTGACGCTGACAGTCTTGGCTTTAGCAACCCGACACTGGCGTCTATAATAAAAACGAACGGTCGTTCTTTTTTTCGCGGACCCTGGCATACCCCGCTCGGGCGAGAATGCTTGATGCAGCGCCGCATAGAATTCCTCTTTACGTAAACGTCAATTGCAAAAAACTCTTAGGAGCCCACGAGCATGAAGGTCCTGGTCCCAGTGAAACGGGTGGTCGACTACAACGTGAAGGTCCGGGTCAAGTCGGACAACACGGGCGTCGATATCGCCAACGTGAAAATGAGCATGAACCCCTTCGACGAGATCGCTGTCGAAGAGGCCGTGCGGCTGAAGGAAAAAGGCGTGGTGACCGAAGTCATTGCCGTCTCTTGCGGCATCGCCCAGTGCCAGGAGACGTTGCGCACGGCCATGGCGATCGGCGCCGACCGGGCGATCCTGGTGGAGACCACGGAAGAACTGCAGCCGCTGTCCGTCGCCAAGCTCTTGAAGGCCCTGGTCGACAAGGAGCAGCCCGGCCTCGTCATTTTGGGCAAGCAGGCCATCGACGACGATTGCAACCAGACCGGGCAGATGCTCGCCGCGCTGTGCGACCTGCCACAAGCGACCTTCGCGTCGAAAGTTGAAGTTGCCGACGGGCGCGTCAAGGTGACGCGTGAAGTGGACGGCGGTCTGGAAACTATTTCGCTCACGCTGCCCGCGATCATCACCACCGATTTGCGCTTGAACGAGCCGCGCTACGTGACGCTGCCCAACATCATGAAGGCCAAGAAGAAGCAGCTGGAGATCTTCAAACCCGCGGACCTGGGCGTGGAGATCAAGCCGCACTTGAAGACGCTGAAAGTGATGGAGCCGCCCAAGCGCTCCGCTGGTGTCAAGGTGCCCGACGTCGCGACGCTGGTTGCGAAACTCAAAAACGAAGCAAAAGTTATTTAACCCAGACGCTTTGCGCCGGGTTAAATCTCCTCATTCGAACCGGACGCCGACGGCGCCGGTCAATTCGTCGACATAAAAGGTAAACGATCATGACCTCTCTCGTTGTTGCTGAACATGACAACGCGTCTATCAAGGGCGCCACGCTTAACACCGTTACGGCGGCCGCGCAGTGCGGCGGTGACGTGCACGTCCTCGTGGCCGGGCACAACGCTGGTGAGGCCGCCAAAGCCGCGGCGCAGATCGCCGGGGTGAGCAAGGTGATCCACGCGGAGGGCGAGCACTTCGCGCATGGCCTCGCCGAGAACATGGCGGCGCAGGTACTGGCGATCGCCGGCAACTACAGCCACATATTGTTCCCGGCCACGGCCAGCGGCAAGAACATTGCGCCGCGCGTCGCCGCCAAACTCGACGTCGGCCAGATCTCGGACGTGACCAAAGTCGATAGCCCCGACACATTCGAGCGCCCGATTTACGCGGGCAACGCCATTGCCGTCGTGCAGAGCCTGGATGAAAAGAAGGTGATCACCGTGCGCACGACCGGGTTCGATCCGGCGGCAGCCAGCGGCGGCTCAGCCTCGGTAGAGAGCGCCAACGCCGTGGCGGACAGCGGCAAGAGCAAGTTCGAAGGCAACGAGATCGCCAGGAACGACCGCCCCGAACTCACCGCCGCCAAGATCATCGTTTCCGGGGGACGGGCCCTCGGAAGCGCAGAGAAATTCAACGAAGTGATGACGCCGCTGGCCGACAAGCTGGGCGCCGCACTTGGCGCGTCGCGTGCAGCGGTGGACGCGGGCTACGCGCCGAACGATTGGCAAGTCGGCCAGACCGGCAAGATCGTCGCGCCGCAGCTGTACATCGCTGCCGGCATCTCGGGCGCAATCCAGCACTTGGCAGGCATGAAGGACTCGAAGGTGATCGTCGCGATCAACAAGGACCCGGAAGCGCCGATTTTCTCCGTGGCCGACTACGGCCTGGAAGCGGATCTCTTCGTGGCGGTGCCGGAGCTGATTGCCGCGCTGTAACCGCTACGCTCAAGGTGAAAACAAGGCATCTTGCGATGCCTTGAACTGGTGATTTTTGGGGAAGTCATGACTTATCGAGCTCCAGTCAAGGACATGCTGTTCGACATTCGCCATCTCGCCGGCATCGATGCGATCGCGAAGATGCCGGGCTTTGAGGAGGCGGGCTTCGACACCGCGCAGGCCGTTCTCGAGGAGTGCGCGAAGTTCAACGAGGGCGTGGTCGCGCCACTCAACGTGGAGGGCGACCGCAACCCTTCGTATTGGAAGGAGGGCAAGGTCTTCACCACGCCCGGCTTCAAGGAAGCGTTCCGGCAGTACGGCCAAGGGGGCTGGCAGGGCCTGCAGCACCCGGCAGAGTTCGGCGGGCAAGGTCTGCCCAAAACGATTGGCGCTGCCTGTGGTGAGATGCTCAATTCAGCGAACATGAGCTTCGCGCTCTGCCCCCTGCTGACCGACGGCGCCATCGAGGCGCTGCTCACCGCCGGCTCGGATGAACTCAAGGCCGGCTACCTGGAAAATCTTGTCAGCGGCAAGTGGACCGGCACCATGAACCTGACCGAGCCACAAGCCGGTTCCGATTTAGCGCTGGTGCGCACACGCGCCGAGCCGCAGCCGGACGGAACGTACAAGATCTTCGGCACCAAGATCTTCATCACTTACGGCGACCATGACATGGCCGAGAACATCGTGCATCTGGTGTTGGCCCGCGTGACCGGCGCGCCCGAGGGCGTGAAGGGCATCAGCCTGTTCGTGGTGCCGAAGTTCATGGTCAACAAGGACGGCTCTCTGGGTGCGCGCAACGACGCGCACTGCGTGAGCATCGAACACAAATTGGGCATCAAGGCGTCGCCGACGGCGGTGCTGCAATTCGGCGATGGCACAGCGGCGGAAAATCGCAACAGCCCAGGCGCTGTGGGCTACCTGGTTGGGCAGGAAAATCGCGGCCTGGAGTGCATGTTCATCATGATGAACGCGGCGCGCTATGCGGTGGGTGTGCAAGGCATCGCGATCGCTGAGCGCTCGTACCAGCAGGCCGTGGCGTACGCGAAGGACCGCGTGCAGTCGCGTCCCGTGGACGGTTCGATCAATGCCAGCGCGGCCATCATCCATCATCCTGACGTCAAGCGCATGCTGATGACGATGCGTGCCTACATCGAAGGCTGCAGGGCGATGGCAAGCGTCGCCGCTGCCGCGTACGATGCCGCGCATCACCATCCCGATGCCGATGTGCGCAAGCAAAACCAGGCCTTCTATGAGTTCCTGGTGCCGCTCGTGAAGGGCTATAGCACCGAGATGAGCCTGGAGGTCACCTCGCTGGGCGTTCAGGTGCACGGCGGCATGGGCTTCATCGAGGAAACCGGCGCAGCCCAGCACTATCGCGACGCGAAGATTCTCACGATCTACGAGGGAACGACCGCGATCCAGGCCAACGACCTGGTAGGCCGCAAGACGACGCGTGACGGCGGCCAGACGGCGAAGGCGATCGCCGCGCAGATCGCAAAGACGGAAGCCGAGCTCGGCGCCCGAGACAGCGTGGCCGCGCGTGCGATGCACAAGCGCCTCGCCGCCGCGCGTCAGGCTTTCCTCGACGTGGTCGAGTTCATCGCGGGCAACAGCAAGACGTCGCCCAATGCGGCCTTCGCGGGCTCGGTGCCTTACCTCATGCTGGCGGGCAATGTGATGGCGGGCTGGCAGCTCGCGCGTTCGCTGTTGGTGGCCGAGGACCTCGCCGCCGAGGGCCAGGAGAAGGCCTTCATGGAGGCGAAGATCGCGACGGCGCGTTTCTATGCCGAACACATCCTGGCCAAGGCGCCTGGTATTCGCGATGCGATCGTCGAAGGCGCGGACAGCGTCACGGCGCTCCCGTTGGAAGCGTTTTAACTTCATTACTCCGAGCACCCATGTCCAAGCTTCCCCGCGCCCTGCAGAACCTTTCCATCCCGGTCATCGGCTCACCGCTATTCATCATCAGCAACCCCAAGCTGCTGATCGAGCAGTGCAAGGCCGGCATCATCGGCTCGATGCCGGCGCTCAATGCGCGGCCCGCGGCGCAATTGGATGAGTGGCTGCACGAGATTACCGAGACGCTCGCGGCCTACGACAAAGCGAACCCGGACAAGCCGTCAGCGCCGTTCGCCATCAATCAGATCGTCCATAAAAGCAATGACCGGCTCGACCACGATATGGAGATGGTCGTGAAGTACAAGGTGCCGGTCATCATCACGTCACTTGGCGCGCGGGTCGATGTGAACGAGGCGATCCACAGCTATGGCGGCGTGGTGCTGCACGACATCATCAACAACTTCTTTGCCAGGAAGGCCATCGAGAAGGGCGCCGACGGCCTGATCGCCGTGGCGGCCGGCGCCGGCGGCCATGCGGGCGTCAAGAGCCCGTTTGCACTGATTCAGGAAATCCGCCAGTGGTTCGACGGCCCGATCGCGCTTTCGGGCTCCATCGCGACCGGCGGCGCCGTCCTTGCGGCGCAGGCCATGGGCGCTGACTTTGCCTACATCGGCTCAGCCTTCATCGCAACGCACGAAGCGCGCGCGAGCGATGCGTACAAGCAGGCCATCGTGGATTGCAACTCCGACGATATCGTGTACTCCAATCTCTTCACGGGTGTGCACGGCAACTATCTGAAGCCCTCGATCAAGGCCGCGGGCATGGACCCGGACAACCTTCCCGAAGGCGACGTCAAGACCATGAATTTCGCGGGCGGCGAGGGCAGCAAGTCCAAGGCCTGGAAAGACATCTGGGGCTGCGGCCAGGGTATCGGCGCTGTCGGTGAAGTCGCCAGCGCGGCCGACTACGTCGCGCGGCTGAAGCGCGAGTACCGCGAAGCGCAGCAGCGCCTGCTGGGCTGACGCGCGGTCCGGCGCTGCTGGGCTCCAGGACGGGAGGTCCATGTCATCCAGCGCCGGCAGGGCGCCTCCCCCTTGACCTTCATGGTCTGTCTTCCGGCCACAAGTAGACACGACATAGCTAGAGATATTTCTCCCACATCTCGTTGGACATTTTCCCCAAAGGATCAATCGCGCGTTTGGTGTTTCGCAGCTCTTCGGCTTCTGGGTACGCCGCGTCAAACTGCGGTCGTGTTGCGTGTAGCTGATAGGGCAAGTAGTAGCGAGCGGCATGCCGCAGCGCGACGGAAATGAGTTCACGGGTCCAGCGTTCGACTGCGATCTGCGCCGACTTCCACGTACGCTGCTTGTAGTACAGGACGAGCGAGAAGACGTCCTCGCGTGCCCAGGGCAACATGGACACTCTGTCAGACGGCGAATGGCGTAGTGAAATGTTTAGGACAACAACGCCGTGGGCCTGCAACACCCGAACCATCTCGCGCAAGAAGGTTACCAAGTTGCGTTCGGGGACAAAATACTCCTGAAGGGCGTACGTGGACATCGCCCGGGTCCGGGGCTCAAGCTGCGCGACGTCCATGCTGGCTTCGTGATTGAGCCACTTCACGATCGGACCTCGTCGCAGCATCGGTTCTATGACATTTCTTCGGAGCGAAGCCCCCGCCGGTAGTTCAGACAGCGCCCAGATGAGGTTTTGTTCCTTTGAATAGGACTTGCCCCGCGGCACCAGCTTTTCAGTCTCAGTCAGCGGTTTGTCATCGGGCGCGCGTCGCCACGTTGTACATAGCGGCAAATCGAATAGGGGAGGCATCAAGTCCGCGTTGTGCAGAACGGCGTCTTTATCAGCCATGACTCGGTCTTTGAAATGCTGAACGTAGCGTTCGAGGGGGACTTCCTCGATGACCCGTTCGAGGCGCACGTTCTCAGCCAGTTCAAGTTCGACCTCCGTGACGACCCCAATAGCCCCATAGCCCCCAATCGCAGCCCGAAACAAGATCGTGTTTTCCCGCGGAGTCGCCTCAATCACAGTTCCGTCGGCGAGCACCAATTGAAGCGCCCGCACGGTGTGGCCGATAGGCCCGTGACCAATATAACGACCATGCACGTTTACCGAAACGGAGCCGCCGACCGTGAAGTTCGAATAACTCTGCATGGTCTTTACCGCCAGACCGAGCGGATCGAGTTGCTCCTGCAGGTCGCGCCAGCGCATGCCGGCCTGCACACGTACAACACGTTCTTTCAGTCGAAGCCACAGCAGCCTGTTCATCGCGCGCATGTCGAGATGCAACCCTCCGCGGATCGCGACCTGTCCCCCCATGCTATAACGCCCACCGCCAATGGCCACCTTGCCAGGCCATGCCTTGATCGAGGCACTCACCTCCTGCGTCGACACTGGTACATCAATGCGTGCAACTTCGACCGAATACAGCCCGGTGACGTTGCGCACCTGCAGCATTGGGACGAGCTGGGCTCTGGCCGGCGAGAGATGAATGAGTCCGGCAGCGGCCAGACTCTCCGCAAGGAAGGTTCGGCGAGAGGGATTTGCGCTGGACATGGAGAGGGTCTTCGGAGCAATTTTCGCAGGAAAAGCCAGCGCTTCTGCTTTGGGGCGAGCGGGCATGTGGGCGAAATTTACCTGACATCAATTTGCAAATGCGAGGGAACGTCCTCAAAGGACTCTGCGCCCTCAATGTGGCGCATCCTCTCGCCTTGAGGAGCAGATTGGCCACAGCCGTGGCCACGTTGTCCCTTCAATAACTCAACGCCCGCGCCTTCCCCCAAAACACGCGGTACATGAAGATCGTGTAGACAATGATTGCCGGCAAAGTGATCGCGACGCCGACGAAGATGAACAGCAACGACTTGGGCGCGCTCGCGGCCTGCCACACGGTCAGCTTGTCGATGACGATGTACGGGTAGAGGCTGTACGCGAGGCCGATGAATGCCATCACGAAGATCAGCACCGCGCTCGCGAAGACAATCCAGCCGTAGCCGGCCTCTACCACCTTGGGCCGGGCCGTGACATGCAGGGCCGCATAGAACGCGACAGCGCAAGCCACCGGAATCGGCAACAGTCCAATCAATTGCGGCATGCTGAACCAGCGTTCGAACACGGTGTGGCTCACCATCGGCGACGCCATCGAAATGCCCACCAGCGCGGCGCCCATCGGCCACAGGACGCGGCGTGCCCAGCGCACGGCCTTCAGTTGCAAGTCGCCGTCGGTTTTCATGATCAGCCAGCCCGCGCCCAACACCGCGTAACCGGTGGGCAGCGTGAGCGCAATGCCCAGGGCGAACAGCAGCGACCAAACGCCGGTGTCGAAGCCTGCGAGGTAGCTGCCCAGCATCCAGCCCTGTGCCATCGCGGTGACCAGCGAGCCGAGGGCGAAGAGCCTGTTCCAGAGAGTCTTGTGCTTGGCACGGGCCTTCACGCGGAAGTCGAACGACACGCCGCGCAGGATGAGCCCGATCAGCATCACCGCCGCCGGCAGGTAGAGTGCCGAGAGCACGATGCCGTGCGCCACGGGGAAAGCGATCAGCAACACCCCGATGCCCAGCACCAACCAGGTTTCATTCGCATCCCAGAAGGGCCCGATGCTGGACACCATCACGTCCTTCTCGTCATCGCTTGCGAAGGGGAGCAGCAGCCCGACGCCGAGGTCGTAGCCGTCCAGCACGACGTAGGCAAGCAGGGCGAGTCCCATGACGGCCATGAAGAACAGCGGCAGGGTGTAGGCCCAAGTCAATTCCATGCTCGTTCCGTTCAGGCCGGCCCAGCCACGGGCTCCGCTGCCTTGGGGCTCTGCGGTGTATCGGGCGTAGGCTGCGCCGGATGGCTCGCCATATACATGAGAACGAGTACGTACGACACCAGCAGGAAGGCGTAGACGACGAGGTAAGCAATCAGCGTCGAAAGCACCATGCCAGCGGGATGGTCGGCCACCAGATCGGAAGTGCGCAGCAGCCCATAGACAAGGAAGGGTTGGCGGCCGATCTCCGTCACGTACCAGCCGGCCAGGGTCGAGACCCAGCCGGAAAAAGTCATTCCGGCAAGCACGCGCAATTGCCAGCGCGAGAAAGGCAGCGTTCCAGGCTGCTGCCGGGCGGTCGCGCGACCACGCCACAGCGTCCACGCGCACCACCACGACACAAGCAGCATCAGCAGGCCGACGCCGACCATCACACGGAAGCTCCAGAACACCGGCGCCACAGGCGGGTGCGCATTGGGAAACTGATCCAGCCCCTTGATCTCGGCATCGCTGTCATGCGCCAGGATCAGGCTGCCGAGTTTGGGCACCTGAATCGCGAAATCGGTGCGGCCTTCTTTCTCGTTGGGCCAGCCGAAGAGCGTGAGCGGCGCACCCTTTTCGGTGTGCCAGATGCCTTCGATCGCTGCGATCTTCGCCGGCTGGTGTTTCAGCGTGTTGAGGCCGTGCAGGTCGCCTGCCACGATCTGGAGCGGGATCGCGATCGCGGCGGCCACCACGGCGGCTCGCAGCGCCTTACGGCTGCCGTCATTGGCCGCGCCGCGCAGCAGCTGGTAGGCGGAAAGACCGGCGATGAGGAAAGAAGCGGTGAGTGTCGAGGCCAGCAACTTGTGCGTGAGCCGGTAGGGGAACGAGGGATTGAAGATCACTTCGAGCCAGCTTGTCGCGTGGAACTTGCCGTCGATGATCTCGTAGCCGGCGGGTGTTTGCATCCATGAGTTAAGACTCAAGATCCAGAACGCTGAGAGCGTCGTGCCGGCGGCGACCATCAGCGTCGCGACCAAGTGCACACGGTCAGACACGCGGGTACGGCCGAACAGCATGATGCCCAGGAAGGTCGCTTCCAGGAAGAAAGCCGTTAGCACTTCGTAGCCGAGAAGCGGACCAGCGATGTTGCCGGCCCGCTCCATGTAGCCCGGCCAATTGGTGCCGAACTGAAAACTCATGGTGACGCCCGACACCACGCCCAACCCGAAGGTGAGGGCGAAAATTTTGGTCCAGAGGAAATATGCCTCTTCCCAGCCCTGCGCGCTGCCCGTGCCTTTGGCGGCGTCGTGTCGCAATCGGAAGTACACGAGAAACCAGCACAGCGCGATGTTGATCGTCGGAAAGAGGATGTGGAAGCTGATGTTCGCCGCGAATTGCAGGCGTGAGAGAAGCAGCGTGTCCATAGTTGGTTGGGGACAGAGCTAAAGATCTGTCCCGCAAAGTTATTGGTTGTTCTTGGTCGCCGCCGGTGACTTGCCGGTCATGCGGTCTTTGAGTTCGAGCACCCTGGTCACCCGCGCGCCCATCCCCATCAACTGCATCGCGGTCTCGGGCGCGAGCTTTTGCACGTCGTCGAACCAGGCCATGAGGCGGTCGATGAGCTCGTGCATCTGGCGCATGCGGTCCTGCGCGAACCGGTCGGCGTCGCTGGTCGGCTCTTCGAGCAGCGCCATGCGCAGCATCGATTGGGTCGGTTCGATCTCACGGCGGCGGCGCTCCTCGGCCAGCACGCGAAAGATTTCCCAGACGTCGGCCGGCGCATCGAAGTACTCGCGCCGGTCGCCGGGCTGGTGGCGAAGGCGCACCAGTCGCCACGACTGAAGTTCCTTCAAGCCCATGCTCACATTGGAGCGCGAGAACTCAAGCGCTTCGGCGATCTCGTCGGCGTTGAGCGCACGCGGTGAGATGAAGATCAGTGCGTAGATTTGGCCGACAGTGCGATTGATGCCCCAGCGGCTGCCCATCTCGCCGAAATGCGCGACGAACTGGCTGGCCAGGGGCGGCAGATGCTGTTGCAGCGGCATGAAGCAATTATGCGCTTAACTTCTGGAGATTTCAGGAATTACTGAAACATAAGGAGGCTGAGCCGTGTTGGATGCCGCGTTCCGTTCAGCCTGCGTTCATGGACGTGCTTGCAAGATGCGTCCATACCAACCAACCGGAGGTGCTCCATGAAAAAGCTAGCCCTTGTTTCCCTGATCGCTGCCAGCGCCGTTGGCGCCCAGGCCGAAACTTTTTTTGACAACGCCCGCGTTCGCAGCGTTGAGCCGCAATACGAGAGCGTGAGCGTCCCGCGCGAGGAATGCAACACGCAGTGGGTGAACGAGGTCCGCCGAACCGGCGGCGGCCAGGACTACACCGGCGCCGTCGTGGGTGGTGTGGCCGGCGGCCTCCTGGGCAACCAGGTCGGCAAAGGCCACGGTCGTGAGGCCGCCACTGCCGTGGGCGTCGTGGTCGGCGCGATGGTGGGTAACCAGTACAGCAACAACAATCGCTATGAGCAGTATCAGGAAGTGCCGCGCCAGGTGACCAGCTGCCGCATGGTGAACGACGTGCAGTCGCGCATTGCCGGCTACCGCGTGGCCTACGACTACCGCGGCCAGACCTACACCACCGTAACGCGCGAGAACCCCGGCCCGAACCTGCAAGTGCGGGTTTCGGTGGACCCGGTCGTGCGGTAGTAGGATGCCGGCTGTGTCCAGTTTTCTGCTCCCTTCCATCTGCGCCGCGCTGCTGACCGCTGCGGCGCCAGCCTGGGCCGATCTCAGCCGCGACGATGCGGCTGCGGCGGCCCAGCGGGCCAGTGGCGGGCGCGTGCTGTCGGTGGACAGGATGGAATCGGGGCGTCGTGCCGTGTGGCGCGTGAAAGTTGTCACCGGCCGAGGTGAGGTGAGGGTGATTCTGATCGACGCCGCCACCGGCCAGGCAATGTAGCGGAAGGCGCAGCCCAGGCTCTATGCGCTTGTTGCTGATCGAGGATGATGCGGCGCTCCGGTTGGGGCTGGCGCGTCAGCTCGAAGCCGACGGCTACCGCGTCGACCAGGCCAAGGACGGAGAGGACGGATTGTTCCAGGCGCGCGAGTACCCGGTCGATCTGGCGATCGTCGACCTGGGCTTACCCAAGCTCAACGGGCTCACGGTCGTGCAGCGACTGCGCGCCGACGGCAAGACCATCCCCATCCTCATCCTCACGGCGCGTGGCAGCTGGCAGGACAAGGTGGTGGGCCTCGAATCCGGGGCCGACGACTACTTGGTCAAGCCCTTCGAATACCCCGAATTGGCTGCGCGTGTGAAGGCGCTGCTACGCCGTTCGATGAAGGCTGCGTCGGACGTGGTCACATTGGGACCCATCACCGTCGATTTCTCGGCCCAATCCGCGCGGCTGAACGGCGAGCTGCTGGAACTCACGGCTTTCGAATACCGCCTGCTCGAGTACCTGGTGCGCGAGCGCGCGCGCGTGGTGCCCAAGCAGGAACTCTCCGACTATCTGTATCCGCACGACGAGGACCGCGACAGCAACGTGCTGGAAGTGCTCATCGGACGTTTGCGCCGCAAGCTCGATCCCGAAGGGATTCTTGCGCCGATTGAGACGCTGCGCGGTCGCGGCTACCGCTTCACCGTCGGATGAGGTTTGATTTCTCTTCGATTCGCGCACGGTTGATTCTCGGCGCCGCGTTGGTATTGGCGGCGTTCATGGCGGTGGCGGGCTGGGCGGTGCAAAGGGCGCACGCCGACAGCGTGCTGGCCGCGCACTATGCGCGGCTGCAAGGCACGGTCTATCTTCTGCTCGCCGGCGCCGAACTCGACGCCGACGGGGCCTTGGTCATGCCGGCTTCGCTGGCGGAGCCGCGGCTGTCGCTGCCTGGTTCTGGCCTCTACGCAAGCATCCTCAACGCGAATCGCAACGAAACCTGGCAGTCGAGCTCCACCGTTGCCGTGGCTCCGCCGTTCGTGCGCAGCGTCCCCCAGGGAGAGTGGCGCTACGACACGGTGGAAAGCGCTGCCGGCGACTTCATCGGTGCCGCCTACGCGGTCAAGTGGGCGGGGCAGCAGGCCGAGGCGCCGCTGGTGTTGTCGGTGTTGGAAGCGCGGGCGGGGTTCGAGCGCGAGGTGCGCGCGTTTCGCCGCACCTTGTGGGGTTGGCTGGGCGGCGCGGGCTTGCTGCTGCTGCTGTCGCAGACTTTGCTGTTGCAGTGGGGCCTGGCGCCGCTGCAACGTGTGGCGCACGAAATCTCGCGCATCGAAAACGGCGAACAGGCGCAAGTGCAAGGGCGCTACCCCTCCGAGATCGCGGCGCTGACCCGTAACCTCAACACGTTGATCAAGCAGGAGCGGGTGCGCCAGACACGCTACAAGGAAGCGTTGAGCTTCCTTGCGCACAGCCTGAAGACGCCCCTGGCCGTGCTGCGTATGGCGCTCGCGCAGCCTCTGCAGTTGCCCGGCACCGTGGCCGAGCAGGTAGACCGCATGGACGACATCGTGCAGCATCAGCTCGGCCGCGCTGCGGCCAGCGGTGCCGCGCGCTTCGCGCCGTATCTGGTTCTCGCGCCGGTGCTCAATCGCATTCGCGATTCGCTGGCCAAGGTGTACGCCGACAAAGAATTGACCTTCACCATCGACTGCCCGCCAGACCTCAGCTGGCGCATCGACGAGGGCGATGCCTTCGAGATGCTCGGCAACGTGCTCGACAACGCCGGCAAGTGGGCTAGGCGCCGCGTTGCGGTGCGTGCCTGGTGCGAGAACGCAGCGCTCATCATTCGGGTGGAGGACGACGGTCCGGGTTTTACCGATACCGAAGCCATCCTTCAGATTCATGTGCGTATGGATGAGAAAGTGCCGGGCCACGGCGTAGGCCTCGCCGTGGTCAAAGACCTGGTGGCCAGCCACGATGGGCAATTGACGTTGTCCGTCTCGCAATGGGGCGG
>JBKJTX010000268.1:0-8677 GCA_046590315.1 Ramlibacter sp.
CGCCGCGCTGTGCCCCGGTATCACTGTCGAAATCAAGCGCCTGCTGCTGGCCCATTCGATGAAGCCGCTGCCGGGCACTCGCCCATTGGTAGAGGCGATTCAGCGCCATGGCCAAGCCGTGTTCGGGGAGCGCATCCCCGCGATGGGCACTCCGCTTTACACGGATGTGCGGCTGTATGCCGAGGCGGGAGTTCCCGGTGTGATCTACGGTGCGGGGCCACGTACGGTGCTCGAATCACATGCAAAGCGCGCCGACGAGCGCCTGGACCTGGAGGATTTGCGGCGGGCGACGAAGGTCGTTGCCCGCACTTTGCGAGAATTGCTGGCCTGAAAAAGATAACCGGCAGTCCGCTTTCACGAACTGCCGGAGAGGGCCGGCGCGCCTGGTCTTTGCCAGACGCGGTGAGGGCATTCAGCAAACCGAATGCCGAGATGTACCTAAGCTGTGCTTAGCGAACGCGGCCGCGGCGGAACAGGTTGACGATCGCGAGCAGGATGATGGCGCCGATCAGCGACACAACCACCGAGCCGATGCTGAAGCCGTCATTGATGGTGCCGGTGCCCAACAGGGGCGAGATCAGCCAGCCGCCAACGAAGGCGCCGACGATACCGACAACTACGTTCAGCAGGATGCCCTGCTGACCGTCGGTCTTCATAACCAGGCTGGCGAGCCAGCCAACAATACCACCTACGATCAACCAGATAATGAAACTCATCAGAGACTCCTTTGCCGCGAACGGCGTGTTGTTGCTAGCGGGCCAGCCCTCTCGGTTCCGACCACCGGCCGTCACAAAATCCAACGACCGGTGAAGGCAAATATGGTCTTGGGCCCTAAGCCGAAGCGTAGTCACGGGTAAAGGCTCAGCGTGCGCGCTAATCGCATCGCGGCGTCGGACGCGCCCTACTGCCTCAGCAGGAGTTGTTGTGGGGTATTCCGCTAGGCCGCCACTGAACCGTAAGGCGACAATGCGGCTGGGCTGCAGGGCTGCCGGCTCAGCGGCACTATTTTTGCTTTACGGATGACCTTCAATTGCACGGAGTTTGACTCATGAAAAATCGGTTGTTTGCTCAGTTCGCTGTCATCTTTTCGGTGCTTACCGCGGCTGCTGTCCAGGCCCAGCCCCTGACACCGATCAAGTTTCAGCTCGACTGGCGCTTTGAAGGCCCGGCAGCGCTGTTTTTGACGCCTGCTGCCAAAGGCTACTTCAAAGAGGCCAAACTGGACGTGACCATCGACTCGGGCAATGGGTCGGGCGGCGCCGTGACCCGGGTCGCATCGGGCACCTATGACATGGGTTTCGCCGACCTGGCCGCGCTGATGGAGTTCCACGCCAACAATCCGGATGCACCGAACAAACCGGTGGCCGTGATGATGGTTTACAACAACACGCCTGCCTCGGTCATGGCGCTCAAGAAATCCGGCATCAAGTCGCCGGCGGACTTGAACGGCAAGAAGATGGGCGCGCCGGTGTTCGATGCCGGCCGCCGCGCCTTTCCGATCTTCCAGAAAGCCAACGGCATCGGCGCGGTCAACTGGGTCGCGATGGACCCGCCTTTGCGCGAGACGATGCTTGCGCGCGGCGACGTCGACGCCATCACCGGCTTCACCTTCACTTCGCTTTTAAACCTGGAGGCGCGCGGCGTGAAGGCGGAAGACGTGGTGGTGCTGCCGTACGCAGACTACGGCGTCAAGTTGTACGGCAACGTGGTCATTGCCACGCCCAAGATCATCAAAGAGAACCCGGCAGCGGTAAGAGCCTTCCTGTCCGCCTTCACCAAAGGGGTGAGGGATGTCGTGGCCAAGCCCGAGACCGCGATTGCCGACGTGAAAGCGCGCGACGGCATCATCAACTCCGAACTCGAAACGCGTCGCCTGAAGCTCGCCATCGACACCGTGATCAACAGCCCCGACGCGCGCGCTGAAGGATTCGGTCAAGTCAACCCCGGCCGCCTGTCGTTGATGGCATCGCAAGTCTCGGACGCATTCGGCACCAAAACCCGCGTCAACCCCGACGTCGTGTGGAACGGCTCGTTCCTGCCGGCCAAATCCGAACTGAACGCCGTGCTGCCCGTGCCCAAGAAATGACGCCGGAGGCCGAACCGGCATTCGTCAATTTCCAGGACGTCTGGCTCGCATACAACGAGGAGCAGCTGGCGCAACGCCAGTTCGCGGTCGAAGCCATCGACCTCGCGGTGCGCCAGGGTGAATTCATCGCCATCGTTGGGCCTTCAGGTTGCGGCAAGTCGACGTTCATGAAGCTGGCCACGGGTCTGAAGATGCCATCGAAGGGGAGCATCCTGATTGACGGCCAGCCGGTGACCGGGCCATTGAAGATCTCCGGCATGGCCTTCCAGGCACCCTCGCTGCTGCCCTGGCGCACCACCGTCGACAACGTGCTGCTGCCGCTGGAGATCGTCGAGCCCTACCGCAGCAACTTCAAAGTCAAGCGGGCCGAGTACGAGGAGCGCGCGCGCAAGCTGCTGCAGAAAGTGGGTCTGGCCGGCTACGAAGACCAGTTTCCGTGGCAGCTCTCGGGCGGCATGCAGCAGCGCGCGAGCATTTGCCGGGCGCTGATCCACGAACCCAAGATGCTGCTGCTGGACGAGCCATTCGGCGCGCTCGACGCGTTCACCCGCGAGGAGCTCTGGTGCATCCTGCGCGATCTGTGGACCGAGCAGCGCTTCAACGTGATCCTGGTCACGCACGACCTGCGCGAGTCGGTGTTTCTCGCCGACACCGTGTACGTGATGAGCAAGCGGCCGGGCCGCTTCATGGTGAAGAAGGAGATCGCTCTGCCCCGGCCGCGCAACCTCGAGATCACGTACAGCCGCGAGTTCAGCGACATCGTCCACGAACTGCGCGGGCACATCGGCGCGATTCGCGATTCAGCGGTGCAGGCATGATGAAGGTGACGCCGCTGGAACGCTGGTCGCCGTGGATTCTGCTGGTGGCAGTCGTCGCGCTCTGGCAGATCATCTGTTCCGCCTTCAATGTCTCGGAGTTCATCTTCCCGAGCCCAGCTCGCATTTGGAGCCAGATGGTGGAGTACAAGGCCATCATCGCTGCCCACGCCTGGCGCACATTCTGGGTGACGATGGCCGGCTTCGGCCTTGCCATCGTCGTGGGTGTGCTGCTCGGTTTCGTCATCGGCAGTTCACGCATCGCCTATGCGGCGGTCTATCCGCTGATGACGGCGTTCAACGCGCTGCCAAAAGCTGCTTTCGTTCCGATCCTGGTCGTCTGGTTCGGTATCGGCGCGGGCCCGGCGATCCTCACCGCCTTCCTGATTTCGTTCTTTCCGATCATGGTCAATATCGCCACCGGCCTGGCCACGCTGGAGCCCGAACTGGAAGACGTGCTGCGCGTGCTGGGCGCCCGCCGCTGGGACGTGCTCGTGAAAGTCGGTCTGCCACGCTCGATGCCGTACTTCTATGGATCGCTCAAAGTTGCGATCACGCTGGCGTTCGTCGGGACCACGGTGTCGGAGATGACAGCTGCGAACGAAGGCATCGGCTACCTGCTGATCTCGGCGGGTTCGGCCATGCAAATGGGGCTCGCGTTCGCCGGCCTGGTGGTCGTCGGCGCGATGGCGATGCTGATGTACGAGCTGTTCAGCCTGCTCGAACGTCACACCACCGCGTGGGCCCATCGCGGCTCGCAAGGGCGATGAGCTGGCACGCCCAGCTCGCGCTGGACCTGCGCATGGAAGGCGGCCGCTGCGCCGCGCGCCATGAACACGTTGGGCCGTTGCGAATCTTGCAAACGCTCTATCCGGAAGGCGACGCCATCGCCCACAACGTCCTGGTGCATCCGCCAAGCGGACTGGTCGGCGGCGACACGCTGGAGGTCGACGTCCGCGTGGCCGCTGGCGCCCACGGGTTGGTCACCACACCGGGCGCCGCGCGGTTCTATCGCTCCGAAGGCGAAGCCGCCGTTCAGCGGACACGGATCACGCTGGGCGAAGGCGCGCGCTTCGAGTGGTTACCGCTCGAAGCGATCTGCTACAGCGGCTGCATCGCCGAAAACCATGTCGAGATCACTCTGGCGCCCGGCGCGGAGCTGCTGGGATGGGACGTTGTCGCGCTGGGACTGCCGCAAGCGCAATTGCCGTTCGAGCGCGGCAGCCTGTTGCAGCATATGGAGTTGAAGGGCTCATGGATGGAACACGGACGCATCGCGGCCACCGATGCCCTGTTGATGGATGGGCCACTTGGATTGGCGGGGCACCGCTGTGTCGCCACGCTGTTCCTCGCGTGCGGGGCGCCGCTTGCGCGAACGCGACGCGACTGCATCCTCGAGCTCGCCCGTGAAGTGATTGCGGGCCATCCGCTCGCACTGTTCGCTGGCGCGACCTCACCGGCTGCCGGCGTCGTCGCCGTCCGGGTTCTCGCGCCGCTGGTGGAACCGGCACTGGGGTTGCTGAAAGACATCCGCAATGCGTGGCGCCCCGCGATTTGGAACCTGCCGACGAACCAACCGCGCAGCTGGGCGTTGTAGCGCCTGCATTCGGGACTTTTGTCACAGGCCTTGCGCGGGCTCCTGCTCTGCAAGCCCCTGTCCTACGGCCTCACCGGCATCAGGCCGCCGCCGATGCGCTGCCCTCTCCCGCACGGCCGGGCAGAACCACTGCCTACACTTTCTCCATCGCAAACAGATTTGCCAGGAGAACCCTCATGAAATCACTCGACAACTCCCGCGCTCCCAAGAGCCGCTCACACAAGAGCTTGGTGTCGTTCGGCGTGGCCACATTGCTCGCGATGACGGCCGCCACTGCGCAGGTCGCCACCGGCACGACAGGGATCGACGCATCGGGCAGTTACCAGCAGGAAGTCAATGCCTGCATGACCGGCCAGACTCAGCAGGACCGTGATACCTGCCTGCGCGAAGCGCGCAATGCCCAGTCAGACAAGAAGCGCGGCGTTCTCGACAACGCCGGTGCGCAGTTCGACGCCAATGCCAAGGCGCGATGCGACGTATTGGCCGGCGAAGAAAAGGCAGCTTGCCACGCGCGCATTCAGGGCTATGGCAGGACGACAGGCAGCGTAGCCGCGGGCGGCGTGCTGCGCGAAGTTGAAACTGTGGTGATGCCGCAGGGCGCCAGCTCCGTAACCATCCAGCCTAAGACGTCGGACCCCGTGGTCCTGGTACCCGCTAAATAAATAAAAAGCTGCCGGCAGGGAGATCAAAGCGGGCCTCGCGGCCCGCTTTTTTTTCGTCTACTGAAGAGCTGAAAACTGTTGCGGCATGTGTAAATCGTAAACACCTTTGCCAACTCTTTGCAATGTTCAGGCGCATCTGTGACTTTTGCTAACCTGCGCCGTCGCGTTTTCCAGCAGGATGACCTTATCTCAACAGAAGGACGAGACATGAACACTAGCAAAATTCGGATGGCGAGCTGGGCGCGCGTGGCTCGCTGGGCCGGCGGCATCGCCACTGCGGCCCTGCTTGCGGCTTGCGGCGGCGGCGGTGGCGGTGGCGGCGGTGGTTCGGTCAGCGCCGGCGACGGCACCTTGCGCGTCGCGCTGACCGATGCGCCGTCATGCGGCTACGACCACGTCTGGGTGACTGTGGAAAAGGTTCGCGTCCACCAGAGTTCCACCGCGGCCGACGCCGACGGTGGATGGATTGACCTGACGCTGGCAACGCCCAAGCGTATCGACCTGCTCGCGCTCACGAATGGGGTCCTTGAGGAACTGGGCAGCACGCAACTGGCAGCGGGCTCGTATCAACAAGTGCGCCTGGTGCTTGCGACCAACACTGGCACGGGCGCCACTGCTGAGGCCAATGCCGTGCAGCCAACCGGCGGCGCCGTGATCCCGCTTGATACACCGAGCGCGCAACAAAGCGGCTTGAAATTACAAGCAAACTTCGTGGTGACCTCCGGCCAGACTGTCGACCTCGTCCTGGATTTCGACGCTTGCTCGTCGGTGGTCAAGGCCGGCAACTCCGGTAAGTACAACCTGAAGCCGGTGATTTCGGTGGTTCCGCGTGTTACCAGCTCGTCGATCCAGGGCTTTGTGACTACCACGCTGGCGTTGAGCTCGACCACTGTCTCGGCCCAACAGAACGGCGTGACCGTGCGCGCGACAACGCCAGACAGCTCCGGCAAGTTCACCATTCCATTCCTGACCCCAGGGTCCTATACGCTGGTGATCACGTCAGACGGCCGCGCTACCGGTGTCGTGACGGGCGTGCCCGTGGGCACCACCACCGCCTCGATAAGTGGCACCAGCACGGCCATCGTACTGCCGGTGTCCGCCATGGCGGACGTCGCCGGCACGGTGACCGCAACCACGGGTACTGGGACAGCGACTATCTCGACTGCCGTCGGCGACGCGACCGTTCGGGCCTTGCAAGCGCTCACGGGTGGGCCAACGATTGCGTTGGCCAGCAAGCCTGTCGATAGCGTTCTAGGCACGTACACCTTCCGCTTGCCAGTGGGTGCACCGGTCAAGGGCGCGTATTCAGCTGGCGGCACGGTGGTCCTGGCGCCTGATACGGCGGTCGCCGGCAAGTACACGATGGAAGCGAAGGCACCTGGCCGAGCCGTGGTGACCAAACCTGCGGACATCAGCGCCGGAACATCGGTGATCGTCAACTTCGCGTACTGATGAGGACAGGCCGCTTATGCGGCCTCGTCCTACAGACGCGCAGGTCTTGGCCGATAGGCTAGGGCCTGCCGTACTGTTTATGCCAAGCATCCAAAGCGGAGCCTCCGCCTTAATTTTTCAAACTAGTCTCGTTGCCGCGCTGGTCGGCTTCGGGACATATTTTGACCTCACCGCGTCGACCGGAGCGCGCCCGCCCAAAACGCCGGCTGCGCTAGAGACCGAGCTGGTACGCGACGATGCATCGCCCGAGGTCCGGCATATCGCGCAATGGGCGCTGGCGTCGCAAGACGCTGGTGGGCTGCCATTCGTGGTCGTCGACAAAGCCCAGGCCCGTCTCTTCGCTTTCGATCCACATGGGCACTTGCGCGGCAGCACGCCGGTGCTGCTTGGCGCCGCGCGCAGTGACGAAGCCGAGGTGCCCGCCACGCCTGCTGGCCGCTTTGTCGCCGACGCCTGGCTCTCGGCCCAAGCGGACGGCATCGTCTGGGTCAATGGGGCGGCCAAACTCGCACTGCATGCGATGCCATCGCCGAATACGCCCGGTCACGGCTTGCAGCGCCTTGCGTCAGCGCGACTCGACGACAAGCGCATTTCGGAAGGCTCACTGCATGTGGCGGCCAACTTCTATCGTGTCCACTTGGGCGCGTTGAGAAGCCAGCCCAGCATCGCCTACGTGCTGCCGGAAACACTTCCGGCGCAACAGGTCTTCGGTTCTTTCGCGGTGAGCCAATGGCCTTTGATTTCACAATCGCCGCGATCGCGCGCGGCAAGGAATCCATCATGACGAGCAATAGCGGTAAGGTGCCTGAAGCGGGCAAGGCGAAGCACGGTCCGCGCACCGAAGTGAATTGGGAGGGCGGGTCCGGCCGACAGCCTTACAGTAATCAGGGAAGCGAAGAATCCGCGGAACCCAACGACATGAACGAAGTCATGGTCGAAGGCAATCGCGGTGAGCTGTCCGGACGAAACCTGGAGCAGCTCGAGCAGGTCAAGAAGAAGCCTTGATCGGCGCTGGATCAGATAACGTGGAGCAGCAACAGCACCACCACAGAGACCGTCAGACTCAAATGCCGACCAGCTGCCGCACGCCTTGCGCTTCCATGTCGCGGCCCAGCCCGCGTGCGATGAACTCGCCTCGCTCCATCACCAGGTAGTCGTCGGCCAGATCCTTGGCAAAGTCATAGTACTGCTCGACCAGCAGGATGGCGACCTTGCGGCCGTTCAGCCCCTGGTCGGCAAGCATACGAATCACGCGGCCGATGTCCTTGATGATGCTTGGCTGTATGCCCTCAGTGGGCTCGTCCAGAATCAACAGCTTGGGCTGCGCCGCCAGGGCGCGCGCTATCGCCAGCTGCTGCTGCTGGCCGCCCGAGAGGTCCCCGCCGCGACGACCCAGCATCTGCTTGAGGACCGGGAACAGCTCGTAGAGCTCGGGCGGGATCGGTGTGCTCGCCTTCTTGTAGGCGAGTCCCATGCGCAGATTCTCTTCCACCGTGAGGCGCGCGAAGATCTCTCTGCCTTGCGGCACGAACCCGATGCCGGCGCGCGCACGTTCGTAAGGCGTGGCATGCTGGATGGCCGTGCCCTCGAACTCGATCACTCCGGTCTTGATCGGCACCAGCCCCATCAGCGATTTCAGCAGCGTGGTCTTGCCCACGCCGTTGCGGCCGAGCAGCACCGTCACCTTGCCGCTGTGCGCTTCCAGGCTCACATCACGCAGGATGTGCGAGCCGCCGTAGTACTGGTTGATGTTTTTAACGCTTAGCATGCTAACGCCCAAGGTAGACCTCGATCACGCGCTCGTCGTTCTGCACCTGCTCCAACGTGCCCTGCGCGAGCACCGAGCCTTCGGACAGCACCGTGACGATTTCGGAGATGCTCTTGATGAAACTCATGTCGTGCTCGACGACCATCAAAGAGTGCTGGCCCTTGAGTTTCAGGAACAGTTCGGCGGTGCGCGCCGTCTCTTCGTCGGTCATGCCCGCCACCGGCTCGTCGAGCAGCAGCAGCTTCGGGTCCTGCATCAACAGCATGCCGATCTCCAGCCACTGCTTCTGGCCGTGGC
>JBKJTX010000274.1:0-6697 GCA_046590315.1 Ramlibacter sp.
TATAGATCTCCAGGACCTGGTCCTTGGAGAGCAGGTGCTCCAGCTTGAAGGTCAACAGCACCTCGTAGAGCTTGCGGGTGAAAGTCTTTTCGGAGGACAGGTAGACATTGCGCGCCACTTGCATCGTGATGGTCGAAGCGCCCTGGCTCTTCACACGTCCCAGGTTCGCGATGGCGGCACGCATCAGGCCGCGGTAGTCGACACCGCTGTGCGAATAAAAGCGCGAGTCTTCGATCGCCAGCACCGCATCCTTCATTACCTTGGGGATTTCGGCGATCGGGGTCAGGTTACGGCGCTCTTCGCCGAATTCGCCAATCAGCAGACCGTCCGACGAGTAAACGCGCAGCGGCAGCTTCGGTCGGTAGTCCGACAGGTCGGAGATGTCCGGCAGGTTGGGGTAGGCAACCGCCAGTGCGACGCCCACGATGGTGACGACTGAAGCGAGCCCCGCGAGCGCGAGGCCGACAGTCCAGGCGCCCAATCCAACGACAACCCGCTGCCATCCACTGAGGCCGGCTCGGCGTGGGGAAGTGGAGGGCGCGTCGGGTTCGCCGGTAGAAGGATCAGAAGGCATAGGTCTCCAAGTAGCGTCCCGATGGCCATTATAAAAATCGGACCCACTCTTAAGGCTGAGATCAGGAACTCATGTGTTAGTGCCCGGCGACCAGCAACCTGGGGCTTACCAGTATGGCAGGTTCACGCGTCGGTTTTTGGCAACGCTCGGTAGCGCCGAAACGGAAAAATCCTTTGCGTGACAAGGATGTTACGGCTAGCATTGAAGTGAAATCTTAAGTTTGTTACGCCTTGAAATACGGCGTTTCAGGAGCCTGAATTGATCGCTTTGGGGTCGTTTTTTAGCCGGCAACCCGCACCACTGCTGGGCTTGGACATCAGTTCGTCGAGCGTCAAGCTGGTCGAGCTCGGCCGTGACAAGGCGGGCAACCTCGTGCTTGAACGCTGTGCAATTGAGCCCCTGGAACGCGGCTGGATCACGGATGGCAACGTCGAGAAATTCGACGAGGTCGCCGAAGCCATGAGGCGCGTTGTCAAGAAGAGCGGAACGCGCACCAGGAATGTCGCCATGGCTCTGCCGCCCTCGGCCGTGATCACCAAAAAAATCATTTTGCCTGGGGGTCTTTCGGAGCAGGAACTGGAAGTCCAGGTCGAGGCCGAAGCCAATCAGTACATCCCCTTCTCGTTGGATGAGGTCAGTCTCGACTTCTGTGTCATCGGCCCGAGCTCGACGTCGAATGGCGATGTTGAAGTGCTGATCGCCGCTTCTCGTAAGGAAAAGGTTCAAGACCGCCAGGGCCTGGCCGAAGCGGCAGGCCTCAAGCCCATCATCATCGATGTCGAATCGTACTCGTCGCGACTTGCGGCCGGACGCCTGATTCAGGCACTGCCCAACCAAGGTGTGGACACCATGGTGGCGCTGTTCGAAGTTGGCGCGTTCACGACCAGCATGCAGGTCATCCGCAACGACGAAGTGTTGTATGACCGGGACCAGGCCTTCGGCGGTGCTCAGCTCACCCAACTCATCGTGAGGCAGTATGGCTTTTCGCCGGAGGAGGCGGAAACCAAGAAGCGCAACGGAGACCTGCCGGAAGATTACGAGTCCGGGGTGTTGAAGCCCTTCGTCGACAGCATGGCGCAGGAAGTCGCCCGAGCCCTGCAGTTTTTCTTCACCAGCACGCCGCACAACCGCGTGGACTACGTGATGCTCGCCGGCGGTTCGGCCGCCCTCCCAGGCTTGACCGACGCGGTGACGATGCAGACCTCCTTTCCCTGCAACCTCGCGAATCCTTTTGAAGGCATGGATGTCGGGGAAGGCGTGCGCGAAAAGAAGATGCGCCGCGAGGCGCCGTCCTATCTGACGTCGTGCGGCCTGGCCATGCGGAGGTTTTTGCAGTGATCCTGATCAACCTGCTTCCTCATCGTGAGGCTGCCCGCAAGCGCCGGCGTGAAGCGTTCTTCGCGTCGCTCGGGGCTTCGGTCATCGCGGGTGGCGTCATCGCCGGAGCCATCTACGTTTGGTATGCCGCGCAGATTTCCAACCAGCAGGGCAAAAATCTGGTGTTGCAGACGGAAATCAAACGCCTGGAAGGACAGATCAAGGACATCGCCACCTTGCAGCAGGAGATCGCCGCACTGCGGGCCCGGCAACAAGCGGTGGAGGACCTGCAGGCAGATCGCAATATGCCTGTGCACCTGTTGAATGAGCTGGTCAAGCAACTGCCCGATGGCGTCTACGTTACGAGCGTGAAGCAGGAAAACCAAACCGTTTCGCTGACGGGCACGGCTCAGTCGAACGAGCGGGTGTCCGAGCTGCTGCGCAACCTCGGAACCAAGAGCCCCTGGTTGAGCCGGCCCGAACTTGTGGAGATCACCGCGTCCACCGTCGCACTCAGCGCACGCGATCAACGCCGCGTTGCGAACTTCACGATGCGGGTCAAGCTGCTGCGCGCCAGTGAAGCCCAGAAGGCCGCGTCGGCGGCAAGCTCTGCCAGTGCGGCTGGGGCGTTTCCAGCGCCGACCGCCTCCGCCTCGGCCCCGGCAAGGAGCTGACCATGGCAACCGAGACACTTCCCAAAGTCAACCCTCCGGCGTTTCAGCAGGTGCTCCTCGGACAATTCCGCGGGCTCAACCCCAACAATCCAGCCTCCTGGCCCATCGTGCCGCGCCTGGCGCTGTGCCTGTTCCTCATGGCCGCGATCGTCGTGGGCCTGTGGTTTGTGTGGCTCAGCAGCTCCGACGAAGAGCTTGAGCAGGAACAAAAGAAAGAAATCGTGCTGCGTGCCGATTACCAGAAGAAGCTGGCCGAGGCGGTCAACCTCGACGCCCTTAAAAAGCAGCGCGAGCAGGTCCAGCAGTACGTGACCCAGTTGGAAAAGCAGTTGCCCAGCAAAGCGGAAATGGATGCCCTGTTGTCCGACATCAACCAGGCGGGCCTCGGGCGCAGCCTGAACTTCGAGCTGTTCCGGCCGGGCCAAGTGAGCGTGCGTGAGTATTACGCCGAACTGCCCATCACGCTCAAGGTCACCGGGCGCTTTCACGACGTCGGCTCATTTGCATCCGACATCGCCAACCTGTCGCGCATCGTGACGCTAAACAACCTGATTGTGACGCCCACCAAGGATGGCACGTTGGTCATGGATGCCACGGCCAAAACCTTCCGCTACCTTGACGGCGATGAAGTCGCCGCCCAGCGCAAGGCCGCACCGGCACCGGCAAGCAAGGCCGCACCGGCACCGGCACCGGGGAAAAAGCCATGAGCACGCCACGCCCGTTCGCCGCGGCCATTCTGGCCTCCCTGCTGCTTGCCGCTTGCGGCTCTTCCGGTCAAGAGGAGCTCCAGCAATGGATGACTGAGCAACGTGCCCAGACCAAGCCGAAGGTCCAGCCGATTCCGGAGCCCAAAAAATTCACGCCCCAGGCCTACACACAGGAAGCGATGACGGATCCGTTCAGCAACCTGAAACTGACGCAGGCCCTCAAGCGCGAATCGTCGCAGTCGACATCGAACGCCGCGCTGGTGGCGCCCGAGCTGGCCCGGCGCAAGGAGCCGCTCGAAAGCATGCCGCTGGACGCCATGAAGATGGTGGGCTCGCTCATGAAGGAAGGGCTGCCCGTGGCCCTCGTGCGCGTCGACAACCTGCTGTACCAGGTGCGCCCCGGCAATTACCTGGGTCAGAACTTCGGAAAGATCGTCAAGGTGGGCGAGACGGAAGTGGTCCTGCGCGAAATCGTGCAGGACGCGGCCGGCGAATGGATAGAGCGCACAGCCACATTGCAATTGCAAGAGAGGTCAAAATGAACAAGAACCCAATCACCTGGCGACAGGCGTGGGTGTTCGTGGGGGCGATCATCGCCGCGAGCTGGTCACTTTGCGCGTCAGCGCAGACCGTGGTCGAATCCGTGACAAGTTCCATCCAGGGCGGCTCCGAAGTCGTGCGCGTGGATTTTTCGCAGCCCTTGCAGGCGGTGCCTGCGGGCTTTGCGATTCAGGCGCCCGCGCGGGTAGCGCTGGACATTCCGGGCGCCACCAATGGCCTGGGCCGTTCCACCATCGAAATCAACCAGGGCAACGTGCGCTCCGTGAACGTCGTCCAGGCCGGTGAGCGCACGCGGCTGGTCTTGAACCTGAAGTCACCCGCCAACTACAAGGCGCAACTGCAAGGCAAGTCGTTGCTGATCGTGTTCGATTCGGTGGGCGTGGCGAGCCAGCCCGTGTCGCCGCAAGCGGTGTTCGCGGAGAGTCGAAACTCGGAGACTCAGCCGATCCGTGACCTCGATTTCCGCCGCGGCACCGATGCCTCGGGGCGCGTCATCGTGGCGCTGCCCAACAACCAGGTGGGTGTCGATATCCGGCAGCAAGGCCAGACCCTCGTCGTCGAGTTCCTCAAGTCGTCGCTGCCCGAAGGCCTGCGCCGCCGGCTTGACGTGTCGGACTTTGGTACCCCCGTGCAAAGTGTGACCACCTTCCAGGCGGGCGACCGGGTCCGCGTCGTGATCGAACCCAAGGGCGCGTGGGAGCACAGCGCCTACCAGAGCGACAACCAGTTCGTGGTCGAGGTGCGCCAGATCAAGGTCGATCCGAACAAGCTCACGCAGGGCCCTGGCTTCGGCGGCGAGAAGCTCTCGCTAAATTTCCAGAACATTGAAGTGCGCTCATTGCTGCAGGTCATCGCCGACTTCACGAACTTCAATATCGTCACTTCCGATTCCGTCACCGGCGCGGTCACGCTGCGCCTGAAAGATGTGCCGTGGGACCAGGCGCTCGACATCGTGCTGCAAGCCAAGGGCCTGGGCATGCGCAAGACCGGCAACGTGCTGTGGATCGCCCCGAAGGATGAAATTGCATCGAAGGAAAAGTTGGACCTGGAATCGCGCGCGGCAATCCAGAGTCTTGAGCCAGTGCGCACCCAGTCGTTCCAGTTGAACTACACCAAGGCCGCCGATATTGCCGCGCAGATCAGCGCCGGCACGGGCGCCGCGCGCATTCTGAGCACGCGCGGCAGCGTCATTGCGGAGGCACGCACCAACCAATTGTTCGTTACAGACATCTCGTCGCGCCTGGAACAGGTCCAGGAATTGATCGGCAAGCTCGACATTGCGGTGCGGCAGGTACTGATTGAAGCGCGCATCGTGGAGGCCGGCGATTCTTTCGGCAAGTCGCTGGGCGTGCGCCTGGGCGGCAGCGACCTGCGCGGCGTGCGCGGCGGTGACCCTGGATATGCCGTGGGGGGCAATCATCGTCTCGCGCTGGGCGGTACCTACAACGCTGTGGCGGCGACCACTCGTGAAAGCAGTGGAACCTTGGACACGCTCAACACGACTTTTGTCAATATGCCGGCGTTGGGACAAGGTGGTTTCAGTCCTTCCAGTTTTGCGATTTCTCTCTTTAGCGCCGCTGCCAACCGCTTCCTCAATCTGGAGCTCTCTGCACTGGAAGCCGACGGCAAAGGAAAGCTGGTATCGAGCCCGCGCATTGTCACGGCGGACCAGACCAAGGCCATGATCGAACAAGGCACGGAATTTCCCTACCAGCAGGCGACATCGAGCGGCGCCACTGCGGTGGCCTTCCGCCGCGCAACGCTGAAGCTCGAAGTCACGCCCCAAATTACGCCCGAGGGCAACATCATTCTGGACTTGGACATAGCCAAGGACAGCCGTGGTGAGACCACGGCGGCCGGCATTGCAATCAACACCAAGCACATCAAGACTCAGGTGCTGGTCGAGAACGGAGGCACCGTCGTGATCGGCGGCATCTTCGAACTGACGGAATCCGAGAACGAAGCCAAGGTGCCCCTGCTGGGCGATATCCCCATCCTTGGCAACGTCTTCAAGAGCAAGACCCGCACTTCCAACAAACAGGAAATGCTGGTGTTTATCACACCCAAAATGATCGCCGACCGCGCCGCCGCGCGCTGAAACACACCTAGGAAGAGGACCCGAGAGCCATGATGGAATATCTGAAACTTCTTTGCGGATTGCTGTTCGCCGCACTGATGACCGCCTGCGGCGGAGGCGGTGGCAGCGCAGGGGTAGTCACTGGTGGCGGGAGCAATCCTGGCACGAGTACGGCTACCGCCACCATCACCGTTTCCGTCGTGAATGGAACGGGTGGTGCGGCAACGGCTGTTACCTTGGGGGGCGCGTTTTCCGCCAAAGCTTTGGTCAAGGACAAGGCCGGGCTGGTGGTGCCAAACCGCTTGGTGACGTTCCAGGTCAGCAACTCCTCGCTCGCTTTGCTTTCACCGGAAACAGCCCTGACCGACTCGGATGGCGTAGCCACGGTCTCCATTGCCGCGGCGTCGCTTGCGGTCAAAGGCGCAGCGACCCTGTCAGCCAACGCGCTCGTCGATCTGGCTACGGTGACCGGGCAGACTGACTTTTCGGTCTCGGCCAGTAATGTCGTGCTGTCGGCGATCACGCTGGGCAGTTCGAACCTGCCGTCGGGCGGAAACACGTCGGTGACCGTCACGGCCCTGCTCAACGGGGCGCCTTCGACTGCTATCCCCGTAAATGTGACCTTCTCCGCGTCGTGCGGCCGGATCAATGGCTCGTCCGAAGCATTCGGCACGACGACGAACGGCAACGGCGTGGCATCGGTGACCTATGCCGCCGTGAACGCGAGTGGCACGTTGTGCAGCGGCCCGGTGACGTTGTCGGCAACCAGCGCGGGCACGACAGCCGT
>JBKJTX010000292.1:0-2874 GCA_046590315.1 Ramlibacter sp.
CTCGCTGGATCTGGACACCAGCGCAGACCTGTGCAGCCCCGAGCTGCACACGCGCAAGACCAAGCACGTTGTAGACGATCTGCTTGGTCTTGCGCGTGTCCAGCTCGGGGCTGCCCAGGTCTGCGCTGGTGTCCAGCTCCAGCGAGGTGTGCTGCGCCGCGGCCTTTTCCCGCACGATGGTCAGGCTGTTTGACAGCAGGTGATTCACATCCGCGGGTTCCAATTCGAGCGCCATCATTCCGGCTTCGACCTTGGACAAGTCCAAAATGTCGTTGATCAGCGAGAGCAGGTGCTGGCCGCTGGAAAAGATGTCGCCGGCCGACTCCGACTGCGCGGCTGTCAACTTGCCAACCAGTCCGTCGGCCAGCGCCTCGGAGAAGCCGATGATCGAATTCAATGGCGTGCGCAGTTCGTGCGACATGGTCGCGAGAAACTCCGACTTCATACGCGTCGCATGCTCGAGCTCGATGTTCTTTTCCTGAAGCGTCTGCTCGAAGCGATTGCGCTCGCTGACCTGCGCCGCCTCCACTTGCTTGCGAACCGTGTTGTCGGTGCCGATCAGCAGGTAGCCGATGATGCTGTCGTGCGCATCGCGCAGCGCCGTCACGGAGACGACCGCTGGGAAGCGACTGCCGTCCTTGCGGATGTAGGTCAGCTCGTAGATGTCCTCAATGCCGCGCGAAGCCTTGAACACCAGCGCCTCGAAGCCGGGCGTAATCGAGGTCGCAAGCTCCAGGCTAAGCGCTTGGGCGCGCGCAATCACTTCTTGCGGGTCGGAAATGTCGGCCGGCGTAATCTTGTCGAGCACGTCGACGGCCGCGTAGCCAAGCATTCGCTCGGCACCCACATTGAAAATCTGGATCACGCCCTTTTCGTCGGTGGCGATGCTGGAGAAATAGGCGCTGTTGAAAATTGCATCCTGCAGGGCGCCGGTCTTGAGCAAGGCCTCCCGGCGCTGCAAATCGGCGCTTCCGGGGCTCGGGGGTTTTCCGCTGGCAAGAGCAGTCGCTGCAAAGGCCATAACTTCTTTCACACGACGATGACGTCGTGCAGCCGGCTCGGGCGGCTGCCCTCTACAGCACGGCTACCTCAGCAGGGTACACCTTTAATGCAACGCGCGATAAATTTCCTCCGCCAACTCGCGCGAGATGCCCTCCACGCTGGCAATGTCATCCACACCCGCCGACGCCACGCCGCGCACGCCGCCAAACCGCTGCAGCAGACGCGCCCGCTTCTTGGCGCCGATGCCGGGGATTTCTTCCAGGCTGCTACCACCCACACGGACTCTGGCGCGGCGTGCCCGCATGCCGGTAATGGCGAAGCGGTGCGCCTCATCGCGAATTTGCGCCACCAGCATCAACGCCGCCGAATCGCGCCCCAGGTAGACCTTCTCGCGCCCGTCGGCGAACACCAGTTCCTCCAAGCCCACCTTCCGGCCCTCGCCCTTTTCGACGCCGATGATCACCGCCAGGTCCAACCCGAGCTCGGCAAACACTTCGCGCGCCATGCTCACCTGGCCTTTGCCGCCGTCCACCAGCACGAGATCGGGCAGCCGCGCCGCACCGCCCCCGCTGCCGCGCACGGGGGTCGCATCGGGCGGATCGCGACCGGCCTCCGCCAACTTGCTGTAACGGCGCATCAACACCTGGCGCATGGCGGCGTAGTCATCGCCGGGCGTGATGCCGTCGATGTTGTAGCGCCGGTACTCGGCGTTGTGCATCTTGTGCTGATGAAACACGACGCACGAGGCCTGCGTCGCTTCGCCGGCCGTGTGCGAAATGTCGAAGCACTCGATGCGAAACATATCCAGGTTGTCCGGTGCCAGGTCCAACGCCTCGACCAGTGCACGAGTGCGCGCCTGCTGCGAGCCCTCCTCGGCCAGCAAGCGGGCGAGCTGTATATCCGCGTTCTTCTGCGCCATCTCCAGCCACAACCGCCGCTGCTCGCGCGGGTTGTGCACGGCACTGATCTTCACGCCCGTCTGCTCGCAAAGGGCTTCGATCAGCTCGCGGCTGACGGCTTCGCTCGTGATCAGCGCCGGTGGCACCGGCACGCCGATGTAGTGTTGCGCGATGAAGGCTTCGAGTACATGAACCTCCACTGGCAGCGGCGGCCCGACGTCGGGGTCCTCCTCCGCTGTGTTGTCGAAATCCTGCACCGCCACCGCATCTTCCACATGGGCGGGAAAGTAGGCGCGGTCACCGAGGTGGCGGCCGCCGCGCACCATTGCCAGGTTGACGCAGGCACGCCCACCCTGCACTTTCACCGCGAGGATGTCGACGTCCTTGTCGGAGATGGTTTCCACCGACTGCTGGTGCAGCACCTTGGACAGCGCGCCCATCTGGTTACGCAGCTCCGCCGCCTGCTCGAACTCCAGCTTGTCGGCGTGCTGCATCATCCGCGTTTCGAGCTGCGTGAGCACGGCTTGCGTCTCGCCGCGCAGGAAGGCTTCCGCGTTGTGCACGTCGTGCCGGTAGTCCGGCGCCGAGACCAGGTTGACACAAGGCCCTGAACAACGCTTGATCTGGTACAGCAGGCAGGGTCGGGTGCGATTCGCGAAGACCGTGTCTTCACAAGTGCGCAGGCGAAACACCTTCTGCAGCAGCTGGATCGATTCTTTCACCGCCCACGCACTCGGATACGGCCCGAAATAGCGGTGCTTGCGGTCCACGGCGCCGCGGTAGTAGGCGACGCGGGGGAATGCGCCTGCCGACGGCGAGGCGCCGTGAATGCTCTCGAAGCCGACCTTGTCCGGCGCACCCGTGAGCTTGAGATAGGGGTAACTCTTGTCGTCGCGAAACAGGATGTTGTAGCGCGGGTCGAGCGTCTTGATCAGGTTGTTCTCGAGCAGCAGCGCCTCGGCTTCCGAGCGCG
>JBKJTX010000414.1:0-18536 GCA_046590315.1 Ramlibacter sp.
ACGACACGCAGTGCGGAGCGTGGGGGTTGGCATTTATTTACACGCGGCGCGCGAGTTCGGCAGCTTTGCCTACATAACTCGCTGGGGTCATCGCCAGCAAGCGGTCCTTCTCAGCCTGCGGGATTTCCAGCGTGCGGATCAGCTTGTGCAGGTCCTCGGCCGCCACGCGCTTGCCGCGCGTCGCTTCTTTCAGCTGCTCGTAGGCGCCCTGCAGGCCAAAGCGCCGCATCACGGTCTGGATGGGTTCGGCCAACACTTCCCAGGCAGCGTCGAGGTCGGCAGCGAGGGCTTCCTCATTCAGTTCGAGTTTGGCCAAACCGATGCCCATGGAGTGGTAGGCAAGCACCGTGTAACCCAGGGCTACGCCCATGTTGCGCAGGACCGTGGAATCGGTGAGGTCGCGCTGCCAGCGGGAGATGGGCAGTTTCTCCGACAAGTGGCGCAGCAGTGCGTTCGCGAGCCCGAGGTTGCCCTCCGCGTTCTCGAAGTCGATCGGGTTGACTTTGTGCGGCATGGTCGAGGAGCCGATCTCGCCTTCGCGCAGGCGCTGCTTGAAGTAGCCCACGCTGATGTAGCCCCACATGTCGCGCGACCAGTCAATCAGGATGGTGTTGGCGCGGGCCAAGGCGTCGAACAGTTCGGCCATGTAGTCGTGCGGCTCGATCTGGATGCTGTAAGGCTGGAACGTGAGCCCCAGGCCGAGCGGCTCGGGGGTCTCCACCACTTTGCGGCTGAAGCCCTCCCAATCGAAGTCAGGCCACGCCGACAGGTGCGCGTTGTAGTTGCCCACAGCGCCGTTCATCTTTCCGAGCAGCTTCACCGCGTCGATCCTCGCGCGCGCGGCTGTCAAGCGAATCACCACGTTGGCGATTTCCTTGCCCACCGTGGTCGGGCTTGCGGTCTGGCCATGCGTGCGGCTCAACATCGCGACGTCGGCGTACGCATGCGCCATCTCGCGTAACTTCGCGATCACGGCGTCCAGCGCCGGCAGGACGACCTGCTCGCGCGCGCCCTTCAGCTGCAGCGCATGGCTCGTGTTGTTGATGTCCTCGCTGGTGCACGCGAAGTGCACAAACTCGCTGGCCGTCTTCAGTTCGGGGCGGGCCTCGAAGCGCGATTTGACCCAGTACTCCACGGCTTTCACGTCGTGGTTCGTCGTCTTTTCAATGTCCTTGATGGCGAGGGCGTCGGCTTCAGAAAAATTTTTCACCAGGCCGAGAAGGTAGTTGCGAGCGCCGGGGGTCAAGGACTTGAACTCAGCGAATCCGGCGTCAGACAGCGCGATAAACCAGCAAATTTCGACTTGCACGCGCTTGTGCATGTAGCCGTGCTCGCTCATCAGGGGGCGCAGCGGCGCGAGTCGCCCCGCGTATCGCCCATCCAATGGCGACAAGGCCGAAATGGTGGAAAGACTCATGGGCTCGATTGTAGGCGGGGGCTCCTGGGGCCCAGGTCTCGCTAAAATGCCGGTTCCTCGAAAACTCGAACATGCCCAAGAGAGCTGCCATGAAATTGATCGGATCCAACGCCAGCCCGTACGTGCGCAAGGTGCGCATCGTCATGGCTGAAAAAAAGCTGGACTACGAATTCGTGACCGAGGACGTCTGGGCGGCAGAATCAACCATCAATCAATCCAACCCCTTGGGCAAGGTCCCCTGCCTGGTGATGGAGGGCGGTGAAGCTCTGTTCGATTCGCGGGTGATCGTCGAATACCTGGACACCCTCTCGCCCGTGGGCAAGCTCATTCCTGCGGTTGGACGCGAGCGCGCCGAAGTGAAAACCTGGGAAGCGTTGGCCGATGGTGTGCTTGACGCATCCATCCTTGCTCGGCTGGAGGCCAACTGGGTCGGCCGCAACAAGACCCAACGCAGCCAAGCGTGGATTGACCGTCAGCTCGCCAAGGTCAACGGGAGCGTGAAGGCGATGAGCCAGGGCTTAGGCGGAAAACCTTTTTGCGCGGGCATCTACCTGAGCCTGGCCGACATCGCCGTGGGCTGCGCGCTCGGTTATCTCGACTTCCGCTTCCCCGACATCGACTGGCGCGGGAACTACGCGAACCTCGCGAAGCTGCAAGAAAAGCTGACGCAACGCCAGAGCTTCATAGACAGCAAGCCAGCGTAAAGCAACCCCCACCGGGGCACCGGACAGCACGCAGCAACGCGCAGTGCGTCCCCCATGAAAAAACCGGCTTCACGCCGGTTTTTTTCATCTGATCAGCCCACTCTGAAAACGCGCAGCGTTTTCAGAGTGAACAAAAATGCTGCGAAGCGCCCCAAAACGAAAGAGGGAGGGAGGGAGGAGGAGAAGAGTCGCTCCAGGATTGCAACCGGGCTAACTGCTCCCGGAAGGCTTCGCAGCAAGAACCGAATCTTGTTGCTCGATAGAGTGGGGACTCATGCGCCCGGTTCCAGTCCGGCCGCTCTCGGCGAGGTAAATTTTTGTGAACCGCGTCGACCGCCGGCACGCGCTAACGGGCCGCCAATTGTTTCTCGATCTCCGCGATGAGCTTCAGATCGTTAGGGGTCGTTTGACTTGGGTAGTGGATGAGCACTTTGCCGTCGCGGCCGACCAGATACTTGTGAAAATTCCACGTCGGTGCCTGCCCGGTGGCTTGCGCGAGTTGGCGATACAGCGGATTAGCATCGCCGCCCCGCACGCTGGTCTTCGCGAACATCGGGAACTTCACGCCGTAGGTGTTCTGGCAGAAGTCGGCGATGGCCTTGTTGTCGGTCTTCTCCTGCGCGAAGTCGTTCGAAGGAAACCCCAGCACGATCAGGCCGCGGCCCTTGTACTTGTCATAGAGTGCCTCCAGCCCCTCGTACTGCGGGGTATAGCCGCAATAGCTCGCGGTGTTCACAACCAGCAGGACCTTGCCTGCGTACTGGCAGAGCGACTGAGACTTTTCGTCCTGCAGTCGAGGAAAGTTGTGGTTCAACGTTGCCGGGCAGGCGGTGGTTTCGGCGCCAGCCGCGTTCGCTGGCGGCAGGACCGAATTCGCCATCACTGCGGCTGCGATGGCGATGAGGCGGAAAGTGTGCAGCATGGCCATTATTCCTGTGTGGAAGCTGATATCGGGCTAGCCCACCGATTTGTCAAGGTATTTTCGCTCCGACGCTTAAAATCACGATGTCGCCAGAAAGATCACCATGCTCTACCCCGAATTGTTCAAGCAGCTCGAATCCGTCCGTTGGGACATGGACAAGGACATTCCTTGGTCCTCTTTCGACGCGAGCAAGCTGTCCGATGAGCAGGCGCAGACCATCAAAATGAACGCCATCACGGAGTGGTCGGCGCTGCCGGCTACCGAGATGTTCCTGCGCGACAACAGGGACGACAGCGATTTTTCGGCCTTCATGTCGATCTGGTTTTTTGAGGAGCAAAAGCATTCCCTGGTCCTCATGGAATACCTCAAGCGGTTTCGCCCGGAACTCGCGCCGACCGAAAAGGAACTGCACGAGGTGCGTTTCGAATTCGAGCCGGCGCCGGCGCTGGAAACGCTGATGCTGCATTTCTGCGGCGAAATCCGCCTGAACCACTGGTACCGCCGCGCCAGCGAATGGCACACCGAGCCGGTGATCAAGCACATCTACACCACGCTGTCGCAGGACGAAGCCCGCCACGGCGGCGCCTACCTGCGCTACATGAAGCGCGCCATCAACAACTTTGGCAACGAAGCCAAGGCCGCCTTCACCAAGGTGGGCGTGCTGATGGCGAGCGCGCGCCGCACTGCGCAGGCGCTTCATCCGACGAACCTGCATGTCAACAAAAGCCTTTTCCCGCGCGACACGATCCAGTCGCGATTGCCCAACCCCGATTGGCTCGAGCACTGGCTGGACAAACAGATCAATTTCGACTCGGTGTGGGAAAACAAGGTGATCGAACGCATCCTGCACAACATGAGCCTGCTGATGGACCGCAGTTTCAAGAGCGTGCAGGAGCTCAATCGCTATCGCAAGGAAATTGCCGCCACGCTGGTCCAGAGCGGGCCTGGTGGCGCCACTCCGAATCCGGTCTGATGCAAGTGACATTGCGGGCCTGACCCGCAATCCCGTGCCTCGCGTGCAGCCCCCCGCGTTTCTCCAGAAGATCGTCGCTCGCGAGCAAGCCGCCGAGCGTGCGGCTGCTTTGACACGGCCTCTCGTATTCACCAACGGCGTCTTCGACGTGCTGCACCGCGGCCATGCCGTCTACCTCGCGCAAGCGCGCGAGTTGGGCGCGAGTTTGGTGGTCGCGTTGAACACCGACGCCTCGGCCAGGCGTCTGGGCAAAGGCCCGGGCCGGCCCCTTAACCACGAGCAGGACCGCGCCGTGTTGATAGCGGCGCTGGCGTGTGTTTCGCTCGTCACGTTCTTCGACGAGGACACACCCCTGGAATTGATTCGCGAAATCCAGCCCGCGCTGTTGGTGAAGGGTGGCGACTACGACATGAGCACGCTCGCCGAGACGCAGGTGGTGGAAGGCTATGGCGGCCGGGCGCTTGCCATTCCGTTCGTCAGTGGCTATTCGACGACGGCCCTGGTGGCGAAGATTCGCGGGCCGGCCTGAGCAACGGCCACACGCGCAACGCGATGACGCCGAGCGCGCCGCCGCAGAAGGCGCCGGTGAGATGCGCCGCGTACACCACGTTGAACCCCCAGCTCGGATCGAACGCGACCGGCTGGCTCCAGGCGCGCTCAGCGATCAGTTTCAGGGACAGACCGGCAAATATCAGCGTCGACAATGGTTTCAATGTGGGGTGGCGCGCGAGGTGGACGCCCAGCACGGCCGCGGCCGCGTGGATGGGCCCGCCGAGGCCGGCATAGCTGGTCACCTGCGGCCACAGCAACAGGGCCAGCGTGCCGAGCGGCCAAGCCGCCAGCAGCGTCAGGGCCGCTGCGCGGCCCGCGCCGAGGGCTGCGCCTGCCACGGCCAGTGCCACCAACGCCAGCAAGTTGGCCGCGAAGTTGCCAGCCGAGGTGTGAACCCAAGCGGCTGTCCACAGTGTCCACGGGCGCGTAACCCAATGCACTGCGTCCCAGGCCAGTGGATGCACGGCCGCCGACTGCAACGGCGGCACGAAGCCGGTGGCCCAGACGCCCAGGGCGGCGCCGCCGCCGAGCAACACGCAGGCGCCCAGCCAGGCCTTCAAACCGGCTTGCCTCCAACCTCGATAGCCGGTTCGGCCGGAGGCGACGATTTGCGGCGGCGCAGCTTGCGCGCGACGCGGCCGATGAAGTGCTCGGTGTCGTCCACCACCGTGAAGACCACCGGAATGACCAGCAGGCTCAGCACCGTGGAGGTGATGAGGCCACCGATCACGGCGATCGACATCGGCGAGCGAAAACTCGGATCGGCGGTGCCGAAGCCAATGGCGATCGGCAGCATGCCCGCGCCCATTGCGATGGTGGTCATGATGATGGGGCGTGCCCGCTTGTGGCAGGCATCGAGCAATGCGTCGAAGCGGGAGAGCCCCTGGTCGCGGCGCGCCATGATCGCGTATTCGACCAGCAGAATCGAGTTCTTGGTCGCGATGCCCATCAGCATGATGAGTCCGATGAGCGAGGGCATTGAAAAACTCTTTTGCGCGAGCAAGAGGCCGATGAAAGCGCCGCCGAGTGAGAGCGGCAGCGCCGCCAGGATGGTGACCGGATGCAGGAAGTCCTTGAACAGCAGCACCAGCACGATGTAGATGCACAGCACGCCGGTGAGCATGGCCAGCCCGAAACTCGCGAACAACTCGCCCATCACCTCGGCGTCGCCGACCTCCACCACCTTGACGCCCGGCGGCAGATTTTTCACGGCGGGCAGTTCCTGGACCTTGGCCGCGACGTCACCCAACGGGAGGCCGGACAACTCGATCTCGAAATTGACGTTGCGCGAGCGGTCATAACGGTCGATCACCGCCGGGCCGCCGGTCATCTCGAGCGTCGCCACCTGACCCAACATCACCGGGCCGCGTGAGCCCGGGACCGAGAGGCGTTCCAGCAGGCTCAGATCCTTACGCGCGTTTTCTTCGAGCTTGACCACGATGGGGACCTGCCGCTGCGAGAGATTGAGTTTGGGCAAGGCGATGTCGTAGTCGCCCGCCGTCGCCACCCGCAGCGTTTCGGCGATGGCGGCGGGGGTGACACCCATGTCGGCGGCTTTGGCGAAGTCGGGCCGCACCGCGATCTCCGGGCGGATCAGGCTGGCGGTCGAGGCGACGCTGCCCAGGCCTGGGATGGTCCGCAAGTCCTTTTCCACGGCCAACGCTGCGGCGCCCAAAGCCTTGGGGTCTTCGCCAGTGAGCACCAGGATGTATTTCTCGCCCGAGCCGCCCAGGCCCACTTTGCTGCGCACGCCGGGCAGTGGCTCGAGCGCGGTGCGGATCTTGTTCTCGATGCCTTGCTTGCGCGGCCGGTCGCTGCGGTCGGTAAGCAGAATCGTGAGCGTGGCCTTGCGCGCTTCAGCGGCACCCGTCATGGCAAACGGGTCGCCGCCGGCACTGCCGCCGCCGATCGTCGTGTAGACGCTTTTCACGTGCTCGACTTTGCCGATCATGAGACGGGCCTGTTCGGCCGCTGCTTTGGTTTGCGCCAGTGTCGAGCCGGGTGCGAGTTCCAGGTAGACCTGCGTCTGCGAGTTGTCGTCGGGCGGAATGAAGCCGCTCGGCAGCAACGGGATCAGGGCCAGCGAGCCGATGAAGAATGCGCCGGACATCAGCACGGTGGCGACGCGGTGCGTCATGCTCCAGTTCACGCAGCGCATGTAGATTCGCATCCAGCGCGGATCGACGTGGCCTGTCGTGATCGGCTTGAGCATATACGCCGCCATCATCGGTGTGAGCACGCGGGCCACGATCAGCGACGCCATCACGGCAAGCGACGCCGTCCAGCCGAACTGCTTGAAGAATTTGCCGGCCACGCCACTCATGAACGCGGTGGGCAGAAACACGGCGATCAAAGTGAAGGTGGTGGCAATCACCGCCAGACCGATCTCGTCGGCCGCTTCCATGGCTGCCTGATAGGGGGTCTTGCCCATGCGCAGGTGCCGCACGATGTTTTCCACCTCGACGATCGCGTCGTCCACCAGAATGCCGACCACCAGCGAGAGCGCCAGCAGCGTCACGACGTTGACGGAAAAACCCAGCAGATACATGCCGACGAAGGCGGGGATCACCGACATCGGCAACGCGATGGCGGAGACGAAGGTCGCGCGCCAGTCGCGCAGGAACAGCCAGACCACCAACACGGCGAGGATCGCGCCCTCGTACAGGAGGTGCAGCGAGCCGTGGTATTCCTCCTCCACGGGCGTCACGAAATCGAAGGCCTGGACCAGTTCGAGATCGGGGTGATGTTGCTTCAAATCCGCCAGTGCCTTCTGGACGGCAGCGCCTACGGTCACTTCGCTTTCGCCCCGGCTGCGCGTGACTTCGAAGCCAACCACCGGCTTGCCATTGAGGAGCGCCGCCGAACGCGGTTCGGCCGTGGTGTCGGTCACGGTAGCGACGTCGCGCAGCCGGACGGTGCGGTTGGCCGCCGTGCCTGGCCCCGGTAGCGACAGCTCCAGCTCGCTAACCTGGGCGGCCGTCTGCACCGTCGACAGTGTGCGCACCGGCTGTTCGCCGCCGCCCACGTCGGTTCGGCCGCCGGCGCTCTCGCTTTGCACTTGCCTCAGCTGGTGCGAGATGTCCGCGGCTGCAAGGCCGAGTGCTTGCAGCCGCAGCGGATCGAGCGCGACCCGCACTTCGCGGCTGACGCCGCCGACGCGGTTCACCGCGCCCACGCCGCGCACCGCCAGGAGTTTGCGCGAAATGTCGTTGTCGACGAACCACGAGAGCGCTTCCTCGTCCATCCGCGGTGAGTAAACGGTGAACGCCAGCACCGGCTGGCTGGCCAAGTCCATCTTGGTGACGATCGGTTCGCGCACATCGGCCGGCAAGTCGCTGCGCACCCGGGCCATGGCCGAGCGCACGTCGTCGACGGCCTCCTGCACGGGTTTTTCGAGTCGGAACTCGCAGGTGACCGTGACGACGCCGTCCTGCACCTTCGTATAGATGTGCTTGAGGCCCTGCAAGGTCGCGACGGCATTCTCGATCTTGCGTGCGACGTCGGTCTCCAGTTGGGCCGGCGCCGCGCCTGGCAGCGAGGCGGTCACGCTCACTGTGGGCAGGTCGATATCGGGAAAATTCTGCACCTTCATGGCGTTGAACGACAGCATCCCCGCGAAGGTGAGCAGCACAAACAACATCACTGCGGGAATCGGATTGCGAATCGACCAGGAGGAAACATTGATCATGGTGGACTAACGCTTTGCGGTAGAAGCCGGCTGTGCCGGTGCGGCGGTGGCGGGCGGGCCGTCCGCGACGCGCACCAAGTCGCCGTCGTTCAGGAAACCTGCGCCTGCGGAGACGACACGCGCGTCCGCCGGCAAGCCGCTCGTGATCTCGACCTGGTCGCCAATGACCCTCCCCGTTTGCACCTTGATCTGCGCTGCGCGGTTGTCCGCGCCGAGGCGATAGACATAGCTGAAGCCGTCGCGCACCACCACGGCCGGTTGCGGAATGGTGAGCGCGGGCGTCGCACCAAGTTCAAACTCGCCGCGCGCGAACATGCCGGCGCGGGCGCTGGCCGGCATACCGGGCAGCGGCGTGAGGTCGACATAGACCAGTGCCGAACGGGTTTGCGGATCGACCGTCGGGCCGATCATGCGCACGCGGCCGGCCAACCGCGCGCCGCTGGCGGCGGTGACCTGCGCCGTCGTGCCGGTGGTGATGCGACCGAGTTCTGTGGAAGTCACTTCGGCGCGCCACTCGAGGCGACCCTGCCGGATCAGCCGGAACAGTTCGGTGCCGGGACCGAGCACCGCGCCTACAGTGGCGGCGCGCGCGGAAATGATGCCGTCGTCCGGCGCCACGATGTCTGTCTGGCCCAGGCGCGCTCGCTGCACCTGCAAAACGGCCCGCGCCGCCTCCACTTTGGCGTGGGCCGTTTTCTCTGCGGTGAGGTATTGGTTGATCTGCACCGCGCTCAAGGCGCCGGTGCCCTGCAAGGTGCGAGCGCGCTGAGCATTGTTGGCGGCGTCGGCCGCAGCGGCTTCTGCCTCGGCCAGCGCCGCGCGCGACTGCGCGGCCTCGGCCCGCAAAGTATCGGCTGCCAGCGTCGCCAGCACCTGGCCCTTTTTCACTCGATCACCCACGTTGACCCGCACCTGAGTCAGGCGCAGCCCGCCGGCTTCCGCGCCGATGATCGCCTCCTGCCAGGCCACGATATTGCCGTTGGCCGCCAGCTTCACTGGCACGTTCATTTTCTGGGGAAGTGCAGTGGCCACGGTGAGTGCCGGACGCACCACGCTCTTGGCAGTCTCGGCGGAAGTGGAGCCCTTCGAGTACAGCAGCGCGGCGGCGACGACCCCGACCAATGCGATGCCAGCGATCGCGACCGGGCTGAGCGAAATTTTCTTCATGAGAGTGTTCTTTATTTGTTTTGGACTGCCGAGGTTCCAGCGGCGACATCTGGGCGCGCCCAGCCCCCGCCCAAGGCCCGGTACAGCGCGACCCAGGCCACGGCGCGCTCACGCTGCAAGCCCACCAGTGCGGTTTCGGCCGCCAGCAGCGTGCGCCGCGCGTCCTCCAGCTCCACCAGGCTCGCGATACCGCTGCGCCACCGGGCTTCAGTGGCGGTGAACGAAGCGCGGTAGCCTTCTGCAGCCACCCGCGCGTCCTCACCGCGCAGCCGTGCGCTCTCCAGGTTGACCAGCGCATCTTCGACTTCGCGCACCGCCTGGCGCACTCGCGCCGCGTACAGGGCGGCAGCTTCTTCATAACGCGCCTGCGTCGCGTCGACGTTCGCCGCGCGGCGTCCACCGTCGAAGATCGGGAGCGTGATGGCCAGCGGACCGATCGACCAAGTCTGCGCATCGGTGTTGACGCCGCCGGTGCGCACCACGCCGGCCGCGATCGAACCGGAGAGGGTCAGGCGCGGGAAACGCTGGGCGCGGGCGCTGCCGACGTCGGCGGAGGCGGCGGCCACTTCCAGTTCGGCCCGGTACACGTCGGGGCGCTGCGCCAACGCTGCGGCGGGCACGGCGGCAACGCGCAGGTCCACCGTTTGCGCGGGTTCGATCCAGGGCAGCGCGAGTTTCTGGCGCAACGCCGTCTCGGACAAGGCACTGAGCGCCACCAAGGACTTGACTTCCATGTCGCACTGCGCTTGCTGCTGCGTCGTCCGCGCCGACCCCTCGGCTGCGCTGGCTCTGGCGAGGGCGGCAGATGCCGGCGCGGTAAAGCCGGCCTCCGCACTCAGGGCGGTGAGGCGCGCGGTTTCGGCGCGCGAGCGGGCGTCGCTGCGCGCCACGGCCAGCTGCCGCTCGCAGCTGCGCAGGCCAAGGTAATTGTTCGCGGTCTCCGCCGCGACCGACACCCGTGCCTCGTGCCAGCCGGCTTGCGCTCCGGCAAGTCGCGCCTGGGCGGCATCGGCGGCGGCATGGTTCCCGCCGAAGAGGTCAATCTCCCATGCAGTTTGCAGGCCCCCCTGCACCGTCGTGGCGAGTGGCATCGGGGGCTGATTGCCGCGCACGGCCGAAGCCGTGGCATCGAGCGCGGGCAGCAAGGCAGCGCCAGCCGCGATGCGCGTGGCACGTGCCTGCGCGATGCGCGATTTCGCGCTGGCGACCGTGGGGCTTGCCGATTGGGCCGCTTCGATGAGTTCCACCAGCAACGGGTCATTCAGCTGCTGCCACCATGCGGCGAGGTCGGACACCGCGCCGTTGATCGGACGGGCCGCGTGCCACTGCGGTGGAAGTTCAGTGGGCGTGGCGGCGGGCGGCCGGGTGACGGCGCAGCCGGCCAGCCAAAGCGCCGCGATGGCCGGGCATGTCGCGGCGATGCGTTTGAGTTTCTTCATGGGTCCTTCCCTCGGTCGGGGCTGTGCCAGCGCCGACGGGCGTCGACCTTCTTGCGGTCCGGCCTCGGCGTGCAACCCGCAAGCCTACCCGAAACCGGGCGCGCTCAGCCGAACACGGCTTGGCACAGGGTCAGCACTGCCTTGCGCTCGGCGGCCAGCGCGCCAGGCGCGACCTGCGTCGGCTCTTCGTTCAGACGTGCCTTGTGCTGCACGCGCCGCAATTCGCGATAGGCGCGCGCGGCTGATTCGCCGACGCCGGCCGGTAGCAATCCCCCGGCTTCGGCGCGCTGGAGCAGCGCGATGTTGCCGACGTTGGGAATCAGTCCCGGCTGGCGCACCGCCTGCGACAACACCAGGAACTGCACCGCAAATTCAGCATCCACCATGCCGCCCGGGCTGTGTTTGACGTCGAAGCGGTCGGCCTTGACAGGGTGGGCGGTACGCACCTTGCTGCGCATGGCGACAATCTCGGCGCGTAGGGCGTCGACGTCGCGTGGCGCAGTGATCACGGCGCCACGCACGGCGTCGAAGCGCTCGCGCAAGGCCTCGTTACCGAGCACGAAGCGAGCGCGCGTCATGGCCTGGTGTTCCCAGGTCCAGGCGGTGTTGCTGCCGCGGCGCTGCTGGTAGTTGGCGAACGCCTCGAATGTGGTGATGAGGAGGCCCGAGCTGCCGTTCGGCCGCAGCGCGGTGTCGATCTCGTACAGGTCGCCTTCAGCGGTCTTGGTCGCCAGCCAGTTGATCAGTTTGCGCACGAAGGCGGAGTAGGCCTCGGGCGCGCGCGCGTCCTCGTCTTCGAAAACGAAAACGATGTCCAGGTCGCTGCCGTAGCCCAGCTCCTTGCCGCCGAGCTTGCCGTAGCCGATGATCGCGAACTGCGGCGTCTCGCGATGCCGCTGCTTCAACCGTTCCCAGCACCACCGCGCAGTGACGCGCAAAACGCAGTCTGCCAGCGCGCTTAAATCGTCGGCCACCTGCTCTACTGTGAGGCGTCCTTCGACGTCGCGCGCCAGCGTACGGAACACTTCCGCATGGTGCGCCCGGCGCAGCAGGTTCAGCAACGCTTCGTCGTCGTCTTCGCCCGTGATTCGCAACGAGCGACGTCGGTCCTCCAGTTCGCTCTCGAACTCCAGCGGCATGAAGCGTTCGGAGAGCAACTGATCGCTGGCCAGTTCGTCGATAACCCCGGGATGCAGCAGCAAGTAGCGCGCCGGCCAGCGTGCGGCGCCCAGCAGGCGCAGCAGCCGCTCGTGCACGCCGGGGCGCTCCACCAGCAGCGCCAGGTAGCTCTCTCGGCGCAGCAGCGGCTCCACCCAGTCGGCCATGCGCAGCGCGGCTTCCTCACTCACCAGTCCCTCGGCCAGCCACTGCCCAGTGCGTGCTACCAAGCGTGACAAGCGGGCCCGGGCGTCGTCGCGCAATGCCAGCACGCGCGGGTGGCGGCGCCATTGTTCGACGCGCTCGCGCAACTGGTCCGGCAACTGTTCGACCAGGCTGTCGAGGTCCGGCGCCGGTCCCTTTGCGCCGTTAGGCCCGGCGCAACCTCTGCACTCGCCGGCGCGTCCGCCCAATAGCGTGTCGAACTCCTGCGCCACGAGCTCGCGGTGGCTGTCGAGTTCGTGCAGGAACGGGCAGCAGTCGGCATAGCCCATGGTGCGGGCGATCCATCCCAGGTCCTCGTCGCACCCCATGAGCACATGGGTCTGTTGGTCATCCAGATACTGAATGCGGTGCTCGACGCGGCGCAGGAACTCATAGGCTCGGGCCAGGGCATCGGCCGTCGATTGCGGCATCAGACCGGCAGCGGCGATCCGCTGCAGCGCTTGCAAGGTGGGGCGCGTGCGCAGCTCCGGAAACTGGCCCCCACGCACCACCTGCAGCAGCTGCACGGTGAATTCGATCTCGCGAATACCGCCGCGCGAGAGCTTGACGTCGTTGGCGCGCTCGGGCCGGCCGGCGCTGCGCCGGGCGGCATGCTCGCGAATCTGCTTGTGCAGCGTGCGCAGCGCGTCGAAGACGCTGTAGTCCAGGTAACGGCGGAACACGAACGGCAACACCGCCGTCCGCAAGGCCTGCGCCGAGCCGCTCTCGATGCATTCCAACGGCGCTACCACACGGCTCTTGAGCCACGCAAAGCGCTCCCATTCGCGGCCCTGCACCTGGAAGTAATCTTCCAGCGCGCCAAGCGAGACCACGGGTGGCCCGGAGTTGCCGTTGGGCCGCAGCGCCAGGTCGACCCGAAACACGAAACCATGCTCCGTGATGTCGCCCACCAGCGCGTAGATGATCTTCACCATCTTGCCGAAGTACTCGTGGTTGGTGATCCGGCCGCGCCCGCCGACTCCCTCGGTTTCTCCATCCTGGTCGTACACATACACCAGGTCGATGTCGCTCGACACGTTGAGTTCGCGCGCACCCAGCTTGCCCATGCCGACCACCCACAGCTGGGCCCGATTGCCATCCGGCGCCAGCGGCTCGCCGTGCTGCGCATCCAGGTCGCACTGGGCTTGCCGGCAGGCGGCGTCCAGCGCGAATTCGGCAAGTTCGGTCACCGCCGTGGTCACCAGGCTCAAGGGCGCCTGCTGGTCGCAGTCCAGTGACAACAGGCGTTCCATGATCAGCTGGCGCAGGATGCGAAGACCGGCGCCGGTTTCGTGGCCGCGCGAGCACAAGGCCTTGTAGGTCGCGGCCATCAAGTCCCGCGTAGGGGCGCCCGCCGGCAAGAGGTCGAGCTCCGTGGTGTAGCGCCGGCGCAGACGCTGAACAAAGCGCGAGTGCGAGGAAAGGGGAAGGGTTATACCTAGGGTGTCGTCCGCCGGTCCACTGGCCCCGTTATTCGGGAGCAGGGCGTCTGCTTGCAGTGAACCCGCGCCACTCTCGGGGGTCATAATTCCTGACACATCGAAGTTTTCATGAACGTCTGCCCGCCGACTCCATCACGCGCCCTGAAGGCCTACGCAGCCGTTGCGAAATTGGCGTTGTGGCTTTTGATGGCCGCCTGGTTGGCGTTGGCGCTGGCCTGGGGGGCGCTTCATGGCTGGATTGTGCCCCGAATCGGAGAGCTTCGCCCCGACCTGGAGATCGAGGTCGGACGGGTTCTGGGGGTACCCGTTCGCATCGGCAGCATCGCGGCGCGCAGCGAAGGTTTTATCCCTTCGTTCGAACTCAACGACGTGGTGCTGCTGGATCCGGCGGGCCGCCCCGCCCTGCGGCTTCCGCGGGTACTTGCCGCGTTGTCCCCCAGGTCACTGTTGCACCTCGGCTTCGAGCAGCTTTACATCGACCGGCCGGAACTCGACATCCGCCGCGCCAAAGACGGCAGGATGTTCGTCGCGGGCCTGGACTTCTCGCGCACCAGCGACAGTGACGGCGGTGCTGCCGATTGGTTCTTCGCCCAGACCGAATTCGTCATCTCCGGTGGCACGATACGCTGGACCGACGAGATGCGCGGCGCACCGCCGCTCACGCTGGAGCGGGTGGACTTTGTCATGCGCAACAACGGGCGCCGGCACGCGCTGCGGCTGGACGCGACGCCCCCTGCGGCCTGGGGGGACCGCTTCAGCCTGCGTGGCCTGTTGCAACAGCCACTCCTGTCTCGTGGCAACGCGCATTGGCAGAAGTGGCATGGCGTGCTCCACGGGGACTTTGCGCGTGTTGATGTGTCGCAACTGCGCCGTTATGCCAACGTCGGCATCGAGGTGAGCGAAGGGCATGGTGCGGTGCGTGCCTGGGCCGACGTCGCCGCGGGACAACTGGTTGGCGGTACCGCCGACTTGGTGTTGGCCGACGTCCGCACCCAGCTGGGGCCCAAGCTCACGCCGCTTGCGCTCGATTCGGTGTCGGGCCGTATCGGCGGCAAGCGCCTGGCGGGCGGCTTCGAGTTCGAAACCCAGGGCCTGCAGTTCCAGACGCACGAAGGCCAGCGCTGGCCGGGCGGCAATGTCTTCGTGCTGTGGACCGAAGGTGAAGGTTCTCAGCCCGCGCGCGGAGAAATTCGCGCCGACAAGCTCGATCTTTTCGCCGTGAGCCAGATCGCCACGCGCTTGCCGTTAGGAACGTCCACCCATGCGGCGCTGCAAGCGTATGCGCCCAAGGGGTTGGTAGAGACCGTGCAGGCCAAATGGCAAGGGCCGCTGGCGGCGATGGAAAAGTACGAAGCCCGCGGCCGCGCCGTCCAGCTGGAATTCGCGGCTCGGCCCGCCGTCGCGACCAGCGGGGCGAGGACGGCGCATGGTGGCACGCCGGGCGTGCGCGGGGCGACGGTGGATTTCGACTTGACGCAGGCAGGCGGCAAGGGACATGTGCTGCTTAAGAACGGCGCGATCGACGTGCCGGGAGTGTTCGATGACCCGGTGGTGCCTTTCGACGAACTCTCGGCAAACGTGCAATGGAAGATCGACGGCGCGGCGATCTCGGCTGCGGTGTCCAACCTCAAGTTCAGCAGCGCTGACGCGCAAGGCGACGGGCAAGTCTCTTGGCGCACGGGCGAGGGACTGCGGCGCTATCCCGGCATGCTGGACCTGCAAGCCAACATCGCTCGCGCCGACGGCGCACGCGTCTGGCGCTACCTGCCGCTCGGCGTTTCGCAAACGGCGCGCGACTACGTGCGCGATTCGGTGGTGCAGGGCGCGGCCAGCGGCGCCAAGTTTCGGGTCAAGGGCGATCTGCACAACTTCCCCTTCAAGGAGCCGGGCCAGGGGGAGTTCCGCATCAGTGCCAAAGTAGAGAACGTGACCTACGCCTTCGTGCCGGCAGGCGCCGCGCGCGGCGGCCCGGCCTGGCCGGCTCTGACCCAGCTGTCCGGCGAATTGATCTTTGAGCGCAACGGCATGCGGGTGAAGGACGCGGTGGGCCGCTTCGTCGGAGCGCCCGGTTTGCAAGTGAAGACCGAAGCCGTGATCCCCGACTTCAAGGCCACGGTGGTGGGCGTGACGGCGGAAGTGCGCGGACCGCTGGACGAGGCGTTGGGCATCGTCAACAACTCGCCGCTGTCCACCATGGTCGGCGGCGCGCTTGCGAAAGCCAGCGGGACCGGCAACGCCGAGGTGCGACTGAAGCTGGAACTGCCCATTGCTTCGCTCGACAAATCGAAGGTGCAGGGCAGCGTGGCGCTCGCCGGCAACGATGTGCAGGTCACACCGGACACCCCCATGCTCTCTCGCTCGAAAGGCACGATCAGTTTCACAGAGCGCGGGTTCTCCCTGGGCAGTCTGCAGGCCCGGGCCTTGGGTGGCGATGTGCGTATCGAAGGCGGCAGCCGCGTGGTCGCGCCCGCTGCGGCAGCGGCGGGCACCGAAGCCACAGTCGTGATTCGGGCGGTCGGCACCGCGACCGCTGAGGGACTGCGCCAGGCCAAGGAAATCGGCTTCGTCTCGCGCCTGGCCAAGGAAGCGAGCGGCAGCACGCCTTACGCCGTGGTGGTGAGTGTCCGCCGCCGTCTGCCGGAGATCGCGGTCACGGCCAGCCTGCAAGGCATGGCTCTCACGCTACCGCCGCCGATGGCCAAGAGCGCGGATGCGGCCTTGCCGGTGCGTTACGAGAGCGCGTTGGTGCGCGAATCTCTCGTGCTCCTGCCAGGAGCGACTGCTCGCCTACAGGACCAGTTGACGCTGGAGATCGGCCGCGTGGCGTCGGTGGTGTATGTGCGTGACCTGTCCGGGCCCGAGCCGCGCGTCGTGCGTGGCGGCATCGCGGTTGGACTCGCCCCCGGCGAGTCGGCGCCGCTGCCCGACCAAGGTGTCGTCGCCAACATCAACCTGGCGACAGTGAATCTCGACGCCTGGGAGAGCCTGCTGGGCCAGGCAGTCGGCAGCGCCGGCGGCGCGGGGTCGCTGCGCGCGCAGACCGGCGTGGCTTCGGGCTACCTGCCCACCACAATGGCCGTGCGCGCCAAGGAACTGGTGCTCGAGGGGCGCACCCTGCACAACGTCGTGGTGGGCGGTTCGCGCGACGGCCCGACGTGGCGCGCCAACGTGGACGGCAGCGAGCTCAATGGCTACATCGAATACCGCCAGCCCACCGGGGCCGGCGAGGGCCGGCTGCATGCACGTCTGGCAAGGCTCTCCATCGCGGCTTCGACCGCGAAGGAGGTGGAGTCGCTGCTCGACGAGCAGCCGGGCAATCTGCCAGCGCTCGACGTGGTGGTTGAGGATTTCGAGTTGCGCGGCAAAAAAATGGGGCGCCTCGAAATCGACGCGGTGAACCGGGGGGCGGGCACAGTGCGAGAAGGGGGTGGGCGCGAATGGCGCCTTAACAAGCTCAGTCTCAGCATGCCGGAGGCCGAGTTCAGTGCCACCGGCAACTGGACCGTACAGAATCTCCAGGCCGTGCAGCCGGGTGGAGCCCGGCCGGGTGGCGAGCGCATGCGCACGGCAATGAAGTTCAAGCTCGACATCAATGACTCGGGTTTGCTGCTCGCGCGCTTCGGCATGAAAGACGTCGTGCGTCGCGGCAAGGGTTCGATGGAAGGCCAGATCGCGTGGCTGGGCTCGCCGCTGTCGCTTGGGTATCCCACGATGGACGGCGCATTTTTCGTGAACGTGCAGTCCGGCCAGTTCCTCAAGGCCGACCCCGGCCTGGCCAAGCTCTTGGGCGTGCTGAGCCTGCAATCTTTGCCGCGCCGGCTGGCGCTGGATTTCCGCGATGTCTTTAGCGAAGGGTTCGCGTTCGACTTCATGCGCGGCGACATCACCATTCAGGACGGCATAGCGAGCACCAACAATCTTCAGATGAAGGGCGTCAACGCAGCCGTGCTGATGGAAGGCCGGGCCGACATCGCGCGCGAAACCCAGGACATCAAGGTGGTGGTGGTGCCCGAGATCAACGCCGGCACAGCTTCGCTGGTCGCCACCATCATCAACCCGGCCATCGGCCTGGGTACTTTTCTCGCGCAGATGTTCTTGCGCCAGCCATTGATGAAGGCGGCCACGCAGGAGTTCCACATCGACGGCACCTGGGCTGATCCGCGGATCAACCGGGTGAATCGCAGAGCTGTGGCCGAGAACAGCGAAGTCGCTCCGGGCACCGCGCGTTCTGGCGCGCAAGGAACCAACTGATGCGCGTTGCAGCTATTCAGATGGTCTCGGGCATCTCTGTCGGCGCGAACCTGCAAGCCGCGGGCCAGCTGCTGAGCGAAGCCAAAGAAGCGGGCGCTGAACTGGCGGTGCTGCCCGAATACTTCTGCCTCATGGGCCGCCACGACACCGACAAGCTCGCAGTGCGCGAGCGCGTGGGCCAGGGCCTAGTGCAAGAATTTCTGGCGCGGACGGCGCGCGAACTGCAATTGTGGCTGGTCGGTGGCACGCTGCCGCTGGTTGCGTCGGACGAGGCCCACGTGCGCAACACCAGCCTGGTGTTTTCGCCTGCCGGCGAGCAGGTCGCCCGCTACGACAAGATTCACCTTTTCAAGTTCGACAACGGCAGCGAGCGCTATGACGAATCGCGGGTACTCGAGCCGGGCAGCGAACCGGTGAGTTTCGATTTGCCTTCGAGCGATGGCCATCGCTGGCGTGTCGGCCAGAGCGTCTGCTACGACGTGCGATTTCCCGAGTTGTACCGAGCGCTCGCCGCGCACGTGCTGCTGGTTCCGAGCGCTTTCACGCACGTGACCGGCCAGGCCCATTGGGAAGTGCTGCTGCGGGCCCGCGCCATCGAGAACCTGGCGTACGTGATTGC
>JBKJTX010000221.1:0-10209 GCA_046590315.1 Ramlibacter sp.
CCCGCACCCGCGCCCGCTGCGCAGGAAGAGCGTGGGCGCCGTACACCTCCCGGTCGCGCGCTGCCGCCCGAAACCCGTGCACCCACTGAAGCCGTAGTGCCTGCGCCGCCGAAGAGCGCCCCGGAACCGGTAGGGCCGCCGACCGACGCGAGGTTGCGAGCGAGGCAAGGAAGGCCGACGAGCAGCGCCGGCGCGCCGAAGAAGATCAGGGTCGCCGCCCCTAGAGTCGCTAGATCGGATCCAGCAGCCCGGCGTCGCCCGGGTCGCCACGCCTCACCGACGGCAACTTTTCTCGGCTTGCACAGGCAGGGATGGCACGTTGCTGAGGCGAGCTCCATTTGAACTTGGACCTCGTGCGTTTTCATGCGCATTTACATACGCATTAAACGCATCTATGGAGATAAGTCTTCTTATCACCATAGTCATGTCGTTCAGTTAAACTGACAGTCGTGAAAAGTAGCCAGATCCCGGCCAAATCGATAGAGCCGGAGAATCCTCCCGGTTTCCCCGACGCCGACGCGCTGGCCGCGCTGCGCGCCTGGTACGAGGGCCTGCCGTCGCGCGACGCCGCGACGCGCTACCTGGCCGACCGATTGGCGGCAGGTGGTTCGTCGCGCGGCGTCCTGAGCCGCATCCGGCGTCAACTGGTCGCGTTTGCCAAGTCACGCCATCGAGGCGATCTTGCTGCGTTGCTGCAACACGGCGACGCCGAGCGGGCGAAGCGCGCTCGGGCCGTGGCCCATGCCATCGACGTGCTGCGCTCGCTGCCCGCGCCCGTGCCGTCGGTCACCGACGACATTGGGTTGTGGCTGGCGCCGCGCGTGGTCGGGGCGCTGCGCAAGCATGGGATTGACACCTTGGCCGACCTCACGGTGCGAGTCCCGCGCCGGCGCCGGTGGTGGGCGGCGATTGCGGGCCTTGGCGCGGCTGGTGCACGCAGCGTCGAGGCGTTCTTCGCCGAGCATCCGCAGCTCACCGAGCGTGCGCGCGCGCTGGTGGCCTCCTATCCGCAGCAGGATGCGGTCCCCTGGGAACGGCTGCAGGTGCCCCGCGAGCTGGATGGCTCCAGGGGCAGCTTCAGGGCGCCGCGGGGTGCCAGCACGCTGGACGCCGACAACGACTACCAGGCCGTGCAGGCCTGGCTTTCGCTGCACGAATCAGGCTCGACCCAGCGCGCCTATCGCAAGGAGGCCGAACGACTGATTCTCTGGGCTATCGTCGAGCGCGGGCGGGCGCTGTCGTCGCTGACGGCTGAGGATGCGATCGCCTACCGTGGTTTCCTGCGACGGCCGGCGCCGCATCGCCGCTGGGTCGGGCCAGCGCAGGCGCGGTCTTCACCTGAATGGCGGCCGTTCACCGGCGCGCTGTCAGCACGCTCGGTGGCGTATGCCCTGTCTGTGCTGGGTGCGATGTACCGCTGGCTGATCGAGCAGCGCTACCTGCTCGCCAACCCATTCGCCGGCGTCAAGGTCCGCGGTGCCGCGCGGTCGACGGCGCTGGACGCGACGCGAGCGTTCAGCGACGGCGAGTGGGCCATCGTTCGCGCCATCGCCGACGGCCTGGAGTGGTCGTATGGCTGGGACGCGTTGGCGGCGCAGCGATTGCGCTTCGTGCTCGATTTCGCCTATGCGACCGGGTTGCGCGCCAGCGAGCTGGTCAGCGCCACCCTGGGCTCGATCGAGCGCGATGCCCACGACGAGCAGTGGCTGCATGTGGTGGGCAAAGGCAGCAAGGCGGGCAAGGTGGCGCTGCCGCCGCTTGCGCGCGCAGCCCTGGACCGGTACCTGATGCAGCGCGGCCTGCCGACGACCCCGGCGCGGTGGAGCCTGACCACGCCGCTGGTCGGCAGCCTGAGCGAAGACAGCCTGGCCGGCATCACGGCCGGGCGCCTGTGGAACATCATGCGACGGTTCTTCGAAACGGCGGCACGGGGGATCGAGGCCGACAGCCCGGCCGTGGCCGAAAAGTTGAGGCGTGCCACCCCGCACTGGATGAGGCATACCCATGCCAGCCACGCGCTGGCCCGCGGCACACAACTCACGACCGTGCGGGACAACCTGCGGCACGCGTCGATCTCGACGACTTCGATCTATCTGCACAGTGACGAAGCCGCCAGGGCCAAGCAGCTCGGGGCCGCGTTCGCCGCACCCCGTGACTGGTGACCCACAGGGCGAAGCCATCACCCCCCACCAAGGGACGATCGGGACGCAGTCGCGGGGTTGGTACACTGCCTGCTGGCCGGTCATCCTCCCTCCCATTGCGACCGGTTCTTTGGGCGCCACGCATTCGTGCGGCGGCGCCTTCCTCTTGGGACTGTCGTTGAAGGACCGCAAGACTGAGCCGACGCGACAACGTCCCTAAAATGTCCACGATGGCAAGCCGCACGATCGCCTTGGACGCTGACGGCGTCCTTCTTGACTACCACTTGGCCTATGCGACCGCCTGGCAGCGAGCCTTCGGCATCTATCCTCCAGTGAAGGACCCGGAGGCTTACTGGCCCATCGACCGTTGGGAGGTCCAGCGCCTGAGCGGCGAGCCCCTGGAGCGTTTCGCGCGCGCTTTCGACGAGGTGTTCTGGGAAAGTATCCCGGCGATCGAAGGCGCTGTGGACGCCTGCCATGCGCTGTCGAACGCGGGTTACGAGTTGGTGTGCGTCTCAGCGCTTCCCGAAAAGTTCAAGCAAGCCCGCCAACGCAACCTTCGCCGACTGGGTTTTCCAATCGAGACCGTGCGCGCCACGGAACATACGGGCGGAACGCGTAGTCCGAAGGCCGATGTGCTCAACACGATGCGACCAGTGGCATTCGTGGACGACTACCTGCCGTACCTCGTCGGCGTCGACAACAGCATCCATGCCGCACTGATCATGCGAAGCGTGAACGGCTCCCCCAACTGCGGAGAGCACCTGCGACTCGCCACCTCGCAGCACCGCAACCTGCGGGAGTTCTCGCGCTGGTGGATCGAGTCGCGGTAGCGGGTGTCGTTTCAGCCACGCAGCAGCCGCTGGGCGTCTTTGAGCAACAGCAGCAGCATGCCCTCGCCAGCCGGGGATGGCACAAATCCGAACTTGAGATAGAAGCGGGTGGCGTCTTCATCCAGCGGATGCGTCATCATGGCTCGCACGCCGGCCTGCTCGGAGATGGTCAGCGCACGGGTGATGGCATCGCGAAGCAGGCCCGGCCCAATGCCTTGTCCCTGATGGCGGTGATCTACCGCGAGCCTGGCCAGCAAAACCACGGGAATGGGGTACTGGCCCATGCCCTTGCGGACGCGATCGGGCACCTCCAAGGTATCGACCTGGCCAACGGTCAGGCTGTAGTAGCCAACGACCCGGCGCTCGCCGTTCGTATCGTCAACGACGGCGAAGGTGCGGGCCGAACCACTGGCACCGGCCTGGCGGGCGTGCCGCGACAACCATTCGCTCAGGGAAGGTTTGCCGCAGTCGAATCCGTCGAGCTGATCATCCGCAGCCAACGGCCGCGGCGCGCACAGCATCTAGCGTGACTCCCAGGTCGCCGTCTTCGAGAACAACCGCTCAAGCCCGGGGTTCGGCTGCGCCGGACGGTCCAGCATTTCCAAGAGCGCCTCGTACTGGCCGGTCGGCACGACGAACAGTCGCTGATCGAGCAGGGTTTGCTCAGCTGCGCTGCAGGCGCTGTCGAGGATGAATTCGGTCAGCGATTTGTGGCGCGCTTCCGCCGCGCGCTTGAGGATCGCCTCTTGCGCCGGCGTCGCGCGGATGCCCAGTCGCGCGGAACGGGAGGGTGAACGCTGGACGACTTCAGTCATTGTTTCGGCTCCTGTCTGTCAATGTACATTATGTTAGTACATTGGGCGAACATTGGCAACCGCTCATGGTGATGACCCCGGTCGGCTGGCCTTGCGGTGCAATCCGTCCTGGCTAATGTGAATTGAAGAGCCTACGAGCCAGCCGTTCCGGAGACCGTAACCGCTACAAATGCCACGAGAAACAATGCCGCCTAAAAAATGAGCACCTCGTAAGTTATTGATTTATAACGGAGCGACGACCCAACCCGCTGCAAAAAGCACGAGAAACAGCGTTGCCTAAAGTTTAAGCAGGTCACAGACCTTCCACCCTGGCTTGGCGTTTGCGCCCGGTCCTTCCTCATCGGCGCCCATCGGGCATCAGCCCGAGGCAGCGCGCCTTACCGCCGGCTTCTGTAAAAGCGCATCCGCGTAGCGCTCGACCCCAAAGGACATCAGGCCGCGGAAATTCACATTGCCGAAATGCACCGGCCCCATGCGGCGGATCCAGGCATCCTCGATCGGGTGCTTCTCCTTGCGCCAGCTGTCCACGACCGCCTGCATCTTCAGGGTGTTCCAGGCGATGGCGATGTTCGTCAACAGCGCATGGGAGCCTGAGATGGCCCGGATTTCGTCGCGGCGGCGCCCGCGCTCGGCCGCCAGGCGTCCGAAATAGATCGCCCGTTGCAACTGGTTCACCGACTCGCCCCGGTTCAGAAGCGTGTGGATCTCCCGGCGGAATTCCTCATTGCTGAAGTAGTCGCACAGGAACAGCGTGCGCAAGAGGCGCCCCAGCTGATCGGCCGCCTTGTGCATCGCGTCTCCCCTGCCCGGCGCTGCCGAGCTTCTCCATCGCGGCCCGCGGCGAGACGCGGCCGCTGCGAATGGAGGCGATCAGGCGCAACAATTCGTCCCATCCCTTGATGATCGCGGGCTCGGACACGTTGGTGACTGCGATGCGCTCCAGGTTCTGCGGCAGCTCGATCGAGCGCGGCAAGTACAGCCTGCACTCGGCCATGTTGCGCAGCTGCGGGCACAGGTCGAATCCCAGAAGTTTCGCCACCGTCATCCCGACGTAGGTGTAGCCATGGGTGTCCACTGCCAGTAAGGATAGCCGCATGCTTTCCTCGCTTCGGGCGTTGTATTGCTCGACGCCTTCCAGGGCGGCGGAACTCTGGCGCTCGTTGTGGACGATCGGCTGGTCGTAGATGACGCCATAGGACTCCAGGACATGGGTGTACAGGCCCACCGCGAAGGTCCGGCGCCGCGGATCGACGCGGGCGTTGTAGAGGTGCCGGGAGGCGTCCAGGGCCATCATGTCCGCCGAGGCCTTGTCGCCGGTGCCCCACAGCTCGGAAATGGCATTCTTGCGTTGAAACTCAACCACTCGTTCGTTGGCTTTGCGTAGGCGGTCCCGTGCTTCGAGCGAGCGCATGGCGGCCGAGATGTGCGCCACTTCGATGCCGGGGATCATTGCTGCAACACCTTTGGCGTCGCTCTCGGTGCCGTGCGCCAACAGCGCCGCGTAGCATGCGACGAGTTCCTGCGTGCTCCTGGCGCGATGCCCCAGCAGGATTTCGCTGAAGCCGGTGGAGGCGTCGATCTTGACAATCATGTCGCCGAACTGGACGTGACCGATGATGGCGAACATCGCGTCCCTGCTGCGCTGGATCGCCGCATCCACGGGCAAGGCCTCCAGCTTGTGGAACCGCACCATCCCGTCGGCGTCGATTTCCAGCTTGCCGCCCGTGACTGCTTCCGAGAGGGCGCGCAACCCGGCATTCAGGTGCGCATGCAAGCGGGCGAGGAATTTCTGGGGATCGTTGGTCAGGCTGAGCGCGCTGACAAGGCGCTGGCGCTCCTTCTTCCACTCAGCCAGTGGGATCAGCAGGTCTTCCCGGTTGCGAAACTCCCAGCTGTGATCCAGCCAGAGCCGGCCGCCACGCAAGCCCTGACGCACCGCCAGCATCGCCGAGGCCTTGAGGGCCGCGAATGCCTTCGTGCGGTCGGCGTCATTGAGCAGATCGTGCCAGACGGGATCCGCAACGCTGACGTCGAAGCCCGCAGGCAACTCCTTCGCGCCTTGCTCGATCAGGCTGATGGGCTCTGACTTTTCGTCCTTGGGCAGGAGTTCTTTCAGGGCTGCGATTCGCGCTTCAGCCGAGAGATCATCGTCATGGACGATCAGGCGCATCGCCTCCCTTTGCTGGCGGTACTCGACCGCGCTACGCGCTTGGTTGGCGATCACGCGACTGGATGCATGGCGCACCAGGTCATTCACTCGCCGGCCAGTCATGTACATCAGCGTGTCCGTCAACTCCAACAACGTGACGCGCAAGAAGCAGATCATCTCCAGTACCTGCGTCTCCTCGGCTCGGCGCTTTGATTCGGCCGGAGGCCGATTGACGATTGCCTGGGCATAAGCGCGCAAACGCGCGTTGGAGATCGAACTCAAAGACCACCTGTCGACGCCAAGCTCCTTCAGATAGGAAATCTTCTCCGTGACCTCCGTAATGCTGGTGGGACTATGTTTGCCTGCGGGCACCTTGAGCCATTCCAGAACAGTGCCCCCGGTGCGGCCGCGTCGCGAGGAATGCACCGCCGCCAGTACCTTTTTTTGCTTGTCCGCAGAGATTTCATTGTTGACGGCTTCCAGCGCTGCTGCCTCTATGACTGCAAAGGCCTTGCGCGCGAGGTCCCGAAGGACGCGGTCCGCTGGCAACAGATGTAGGCGGCCAAACAACCAAAGCTCCGCCTCTTGCACGAGTTCATCGACCGAAGCGGCGGTCTTGGCCAGGTCCTCTAGTGCATTGCCAAGTTCAGTCAGAACTGCATCGTCCGCATCGGCAATGCCAGCGTAGTCGCGGGTCCATTTTTGATGTTCGTACAACGTGGCCACGCGCGCGTAAATCGTCTTCAGCGAAGCAATTGCCGTTTCGGTCAGGCCAAGCGCGGCACACAGTGACCGCAGAAGTGCACGCGGCACACTTGCCGTTCGATCCAATGGTCGTCCGGTCGCTCGAAGGAAGACCAACTGGAGCGCAACGCCCAGGCGCCGGTCCGCCCGAAACCGTTCTCGAATGGCCGCTATGTCGGCGCTGCCAATTCGAAACGATTGCTCGACGTCAAAGTCCGAAAGAGACCGAGGAAGCTCGGTGGCTCCCACAAAGCGCAGATGAATAGGACGCACTGAGTTCCCCCGGGAATGGTGGCGACTCGCGCGAACTATTTCGATGGGACGATGGACGGAGACGCTGGAAAATTCTAGGGGCACAGGCTGGGTACGCGAACCCAGGGGTTTACCCGAGGCTCAAGGCGTAGCAATCTGCACGGAAAACAAGCTCACCCCAAAAAGCAGCAGAGCGCGGTCGCGCTTTTCGTCGCAGGTGGCCAGCACCGCCTGCATCGGGTCCTTGGTCAGGGCGTCCTTTTTGTGGGGGAGGGGGCCACGCTTGGCGTAGGCGCGCCGCCTCATACCCAGCAGCTCCTTGACCTTGGGGTCGTGGCAGAGATCTCCATCTCGCGCAACTGGTGCGCCTTTGACAAGACAGCGATGCGATGCACCAGCGTGTTCAGCGGCATGGCGCCGATCTTCCCCTTGAAGCCGGCGGTCTCCAGCGCTTACCGCTGACCGAGTCTCTAACCCGGTGCCAGCCCGCATTGTCCTCGTTCCGGGAAAAGACAAGTAGAACTACGGCCGCTATCTACCTGTGCGACAGACGTGCTCAGATGCCGTCGAGTTTGAGTTATTTGACATAATATACATCGTATAAACTATAGAACCTTAAGCGCCCTATACATCGGCAAGCGCTCGGTATGGAAATCCAGAGCGTTCGCCGTCAAGTCCGCGATATTCTCCTCAGTCGTCTCGAGGATCTTGTCGTTCTTCATCATCTTTTGGCCTTGAGCCGACATCAAGGCCCAGGCATCGCGCGCCCATTCCTCGGGCTTGGTCTTGCCTTCAGCCATGGAGAGCATAAAAAGCTGGTGGATTCTTGCAACGGATACGGCCCCGCCGGTTACCGGCGAGCTGAGGAACGCCAGGTCTTTGCCCATCGCATTGCATCGCTTGAGGTGCCGATTCAGTCGATCGGACGTGGCCTGCGCTTGTTCAACAGCCTCAGCATCTTGCGCAGCAAAAGCGACATTCTTGCCGCGCAGGATCATTGCGGCTTGAACTACTTGGCCAATTGTGATCTTGCGCGGAGCCAGGACTGTTTCCAACTCGGCCAGCGTATGCGGTCGGTGGTCGCTGAGTTGCTCCAACATGGGCTTGTAAATGTCTTCATTCAATCCCACATCGCCCTGGCCCCCGGGAGCCTTGAAATTGAATTCAGCCACCGGCGTAACTAGCACGATGGATTGACGTCGCAACGCATCCAATTGCTCGGCGGACGTCATCGTTCGAGCACCTTTGACCCAATAGTCCTTGCGAAACGCCTGGTTGACGCAGAAGTCGCGCACTGTGTGTCGAAATTCCCGATCCGCAATTCCAGCCAAAAAGGTCTGCTGCTCCGGGGAAAGATTTATCGCATCGACAGGGTCCAGGCAGTTGGCCGAAGAAGCAAATGTCAACTTGGCCGGCTCCAGCCACCGCGCCATTCGGGCGAACGACATGGGCTGCCAGTCGCGATTGAAGTACTCGTGAGCCACATAGTTGCGGTTCAGGCTACCGAGGCGTTTCAGGCGATCCGCAATTTGTGGATTGGCACGTGCAAAGGCCGGATTGACAGCCATCAGTTTGTCGGCGAATGCCAGCGCGGCCTCCACGCGCGCTACGCGCCCTTCGCCAGCCGAACCCACGACAGCCTCATGTTCGACGAAAAGGTCCCGCACGGGCACCATCGCCGCCCAACCGGGCTGAGTGTTGTAGCTGACGTAGAGCACGCCGCCAACCTTCAGCTTGCGCCGGAGAAAATCGACAATCACTGAGCGGTTCTCGTCGCTGATCCAGCTCCAGATGCCGTGCAGCCCGACGAAATCCATCTGCGGAAGATCGGGTCGCGCGCAGAATTCGGCGAACGCTTCATCGGTGAGGTGCGCTTTCGCCCCGGCTGATGCGGCCGTCTCCTGAGCAAAAGCGGCCTGTGCGGGATTGAAGTCGCTTCCCCACCATTCCACATTGGATGCTGCCGCGTGGACGTTGACGCTCACGCCTTGACCAAAGCCCAGTTCGCAGCCGACACCTACGTTCGGCGGCACAAACCCTGAATAGAGGAAAGTAAGCTGGGTATTGAGCGGGTTGAGTTCGCTGTAATAGCCGTAGGTGTAGCTAATATCTGCTACGTAGCCAGAGGTCCAATCGTTAATTTAAGTTCTCCTTCTTTTTCTCGAAACAACTTGATGTTTGCCCGCTAAACCACTGTCACCATTTACCTTTTGGCTGCGTGGAACGTATGGAGGCAGAAATCAGATCGGCTGCATCCTTACGGCTCCCTTGGGTTGCGAAGTCCACTGCCGTAAGTCCCAGCTGGTTCTTTAGCGTTGCATCTGCGCCGCCATCGAGCAGGAGCTTGACAGCGGCTGGCGTCCCATACTGCGCCGCCATCATGAGGGGCGTGGTGCCGTTCGGCGACTCCGCGTCAATGTACGCATGGTTCTCCAGCAGCACTTCGATCATCGCCGCATGGCCGCTGGTGGCCGCATAGTGCAACGGTGTCCAGCCAGTTTTGTTCACGTCGGCGCCACGATCGATCAGGCGGCGCGCTATCGGCAAATGACCCTTGAGCGCCGCCATCATGAGCGGCGTTTCATCTTGTGCGGTGCGCGTGTCGACGTTGGTCTTTGGCCAGTCCACCAACGCTTGGGCAGCCTTCAGTGTGCCTTCGCGCAAGGCCAGATACAGGCCGTCGAAGCGGTCCGGGCTAGGCGTATTGGGGTCGAACCCCCGGCCCAGCAAGGCCGAGATCGTGGGCGCGTCATCTTGCTTGATGGCCACGAAAAAATCGTCGTAAGAGCTGGCGCTGGCACAGGAAAATCCAAATAAAACAATGAGATACAGAAACCTTCTAAAGTAAATTCTCATAATGAAGCAACTCCAAACAGGCGCTCGAAATTGGCGCTGGTCACTTGCGCTACCTCCTCCAGCGGCATTTTCCGGAGCTCGGCCAACTGCCTGGCAACATAAGGAACATACGAAGGACTGTTGGTCCTGCCGCGGAAAGGAACCGGCGCCAGGTACGGACTGTCTGTTTCAATCAGCAGCCGGTCTAGCGGCACGAAGGCAGCGACCTCGCGCAAATCCTGGGCGCTCTTGAACGTGAGGATCCCGGAAAACGAGATGGAGAAGCCAAGATCCAGCGCCGCACGCGCCACTTCAGCCGTCTCCGTGAAACAGTGGAAAACACCGCCCGCCGATCCAGGCGAACCGTCTTCACCCTCCTCTTTCAGGATCGCAACTGTATCGGCCGATGCCGCCCGGGTGTGGATCACCAACGGCTTGGC